>CBDUBX010000325.1:0-3108 GCA_965365495.1 uncultured Burkholderiales bacterium | reverse complement strand
TGCTGCACCAGCTGCGCGACGCCGGCAACACGATCGTCGTCATCGAGCACAACCTCGACGTCATCAAGACCGCCGACTGGGTCGTCGACATGGGCCCCGAAGGCGGCGCCGGCGGCGGCCGCGTCGTCGTCGCCGGCACGCCCGAGGACGTGGCGGCGTTCGCCGGCAGCCACACCGGCCGCTTCCTGCGCGCGGTGCTGTAGCGGCGGCGGCGCGAGGGGGCGCTCCGCGCGCCGCGGGTCACCAACTGATGATCTTCGTGTCCGGGCGGAACAGGATCGGGTTGGTCGTCTTCACGACCGCCAGCTCGGCGCCGTCGATCAGGTCCTTGGCCTCGATGTCGAGCTGCTCCATGCAGACCTTGCAGACGAGGATCTTGCCGCCGAGCGACTGGTAGTCGCGCAGCATCCGGTGCACCGTGGTGCCGAACTCCTCGACGCGCACCGCGGCCTTGTCCTTCGTGAACATCCGCACGCCGCCGATCGTCACGAACAGCGTCGTCGGGTGGCCTTCCTTGACGCCGAACTGCGCCGCGAAGAACACCGCCGACGCGACGCGCCACGGGTCGTCGGTGCTGATGTTGACGAACAGCGCCGAGCCCTCCTGCGCGTGGGCCGTTCGCGGCGACCCCAGCGCGGCGAGCGCGAGCCACACGGCGACGACAGCGGCGACAAACGCCGAACGGGTAGGGGAACGTAGCGAGTGGGTCATCGGCAAGGCTCCAGCGGGTGGGTTTGCGGCGCCGCCGGCAAGTGGCGACGGATGGCGACGCACCGGCGGCCCGGCACTGTCGGGGGGCACGGGACGGGCGCCGCGACGCGGCAAACGCCGCGCCGGCCGTCGCCCGGCGCGCCGCGATCGCGACGGGCCGAGCGGTCTACCAGTTCAACGTCTTCGTGTCGGCGCGGAACAGCACGTCGTTGACCGACTTGACGGTGGCCACCGCGGCGCCGTCGACGAGGTCGCCTTCGGTCAAACCGAGCGGCTTCATGCACACCGGGCAGACGAGGATCGTGCCGCCGGCGGCGCGGAACTCCTGCAGCATCTCGTGCACCGTCTTGTCGAAGCCGGGCGAGCGCATCCCGGCGCGCGCCTTCGTGAACAGCGGCACCGCCGAGACGTTGACGAACATCGTCGCCAAGTGGCCCTGCTTCAGCGCGAACTGGGTGCCGAAGAACGCCGCCATCGACACCTTCCACGGGTCTTCGGACGTGACGTTGACGAACAGCGCGGGCTTGTCCTGGGCGTGCGCCGGCTGCGGCGAAAACCAAGCGAAGACGGCAAGAAAGATCGCGGCGACGGCCAATGCCGCCGACCGCCAGCGGGTCGGAAAGGTCATTTGAGAGGCTCCCGTTCGGGAAAGTCGTGCGCGCACACTGCGCAGCCAACGGCGGCCGGCTCCGGCGCCGGTCGCGTGCGAGGAAACGCAACGCCGGCGGGGCTCGTGAGCCGCCGCGGTATTGGAACCGACCGCGCCGCGGCGGCGTTGCGCCAGGTCAAGCACCCTCTGCGGCGGCGGCTCGCACGCGCCGGCGCGCGCCACCGCGCGCCACAAACGGCCGCAAGACGGCCGCAAGAAAAAGGGCCCCCGCAGGGGCCCTTCGAGCGATTGGACGCCGCGCCGCGCGCGGCGTTCGACCGATCACTTCAAGTGCTTGCTGATCTCTTTCGTCATCCCGAACATGCTGATCGGGCTGACCCCGACCACCGCCTTCAGCTTGGCGTCGGCGTTGATCATCGTGCGCTTGACGCGGTCTTGCAGGTCGTTGCTCTTGATGTATTCCCAGACCTTCTTCGTGACCTCGGTGCGCGGCATCGGGCGGTCGCCGACGATCGCCGCCAGTTGCGGGCTCGGCGTCATCGCCTTCATGAACGACGCGCTCGGGGCGCGCTTCTTCGCCGGGGTCGCCTTCTTCGCGGCGGTGGTCTTCTTCGCGGCCGTGGTCTTCGTTGCGGCCTTCTTCGCCGGGGACTTCTTCGCCGGCGCCTTTTTCGCCGGCGCCGCTTTCTTCGCGGTCGCCTTCTTCGCAGTTGCCATGTGGATGTACTCCGTCAGTGGATGAGGGATGCCGGTCACCGCGCGGAGCTTTCATCGATGTTCGCGAAACGAATTCCGCCACCAACGATGCGCCCCGTCTGCTCTGGCAAACGGGCAGCGGCGATCGTACTGCCTGCGTGTGCCACTGAGAAGCCGTTTTCATAGGTAAAACGGCGTTTGCGCCACGGTATGCTGCCGATATGCGGACGATCGTCCATTGGCTGCTGCTGTCGGCGGCGCTGCTGCTCGTGGCGACGGTCTACGGCGGCGTCGAGGTCGCGGGTTTCGGCAGCGCGATGCTCGCAGCGCTCGTGATCGGTTTGCTGAACGCGCTGGTGCGTCCGCTGCTGGTGTTGCTGACGCTGCCGGTGACGCTCGTGACGCTCGGGCTGTTCCTGTTCGTCATCAACGCGGCGATGTTCTGGCTGGCGGCGTCGGTGCTCGACGGCTTCGGCGTCGACGGCTTCGTCGCGGCGCTGGTCGGCTCGCTGCTCTACAGCCTGTGCGGCGTGGTCATCGACGCGGCGACCGAGCGGCTGTTCATGCCGTCGCCGCGCTGACGCCGGCCCTGCGCGTCCGCACGGGCGCGATCGGCGACCGGCGTCGCGGCGGTCGGCGTCGACGGCGCCGCGTCAGCGCGGCGCGTCGCCGTTGCCGCGCGCTTCGAGCTCGATCTCGCGGCGCAACGCGGCCAGCTGGCGCAGCCGCGAATCGATCACCGAGCCTTCGATGAAGTCCTGCCCGGTGGCCGTGCGCGACGCCTGCTGCGCCGCGCGCAGGCGGTCGATCGCGCCCTGCAGGTCGCCGACCGCGGCGCGCGCCTCGGCGTCGGCGCGCAGCGCGCGCAGCTTCAGCCCGGCCGCTGTGGCGGTCGCCGACAGCAACTCCCACGCCGTCGCGTCGTCGGGGCGGGCGGCGACCCACGTCTGCAGCGTTTCGGTCGACGCGCGCAGCGCCGCGGCGTCGGGCTGGCGGCGCGACTGCGCGAGCAGCGCCTGGCTGCGCAGCAGCAGCTCGGCGCGCTCGAACAGCGCCACCGATCTGTCGCCGCCGGCGGCGCTCGCCGCGCC
>CBDUBX010000324.1:0-3113 GCA_965365495.1 uncultured Burkholderiales bacterium | reverse complement strand
GCGTGTAGCTGCGGTACTTCGACAAGAGCACGCGGATGTGCATCTTGTACGCCTTGCTCTCGAGGTACTCGAAGAAGCGGCGCACGCCGTACCACTGCCGTTTCCAGTCGCCGCGCCAGCCGGGGTCGCCGTCGACGACCCAGTCGCGCTGCGCGGCGGTGAGCTGCTGCCACGGCGTGTCGCGCGGGATGCCGGCCTCGCCGGCGCGCTGCAACAGGTCGTCCTGGCACTCCTGCCACGCGGGCGTCTGCAGCGGCTTGATCGCGCCGCTGCGCAGCGTCTTGCGCGGGTCGGGGACGACGAGGCCGAAGTCGACGCCGATCACGCGGCCGAAGCCGCGGCACGCCTCGCACGCGCCATAGGCCGAGTTGAAGCTGAACAGCGCCGGCTGGGGCTCGGCGTAGCAGGCGTCGCTGTCGGGGCAGTGCAGCCCGGTGCTGTAGCGCCACGGCGGCGCGACCGCCGCGCCGTCGGCGTCGAGCGCGTGCACCGCGATGCGGCCGCCGCCGCGCGCCAGCGACGTCTCGATCGCCTCGCCGACGCGCGCCGCGTCGGCGGTCGCGAGCCGCAGCCGGTCGGCGACGACGGCGAGCACCTTGCGGTCGCCGCGAACCGTCTCCGACAGCACGCGCGTGTAGCCGCTCGCCGACAGCCACTGCGCCTGCTGCTCGGGCGTCGTGTCGGCCGGCAGCTCGGCGGCGAACGTGAACGCGAGGCGCGGGTCGCCGGCGGCGGCGGCGCGCTCGGTCAGGTCGGCCAGGATCGTCTGCGGCGTGTCGTGGCGCACCGGCTGCGCGGTCTGCGCGTCGAACAGCTGCGCCGCGCGCGCGAACATCAGCTTCAGATGGTCGTTGACCTCGGTCATCGTGCCCACCGTGCTGCGGCTCGTTCGCACCGGGTTGGTCTGGTCGATCGCGATCGCCGGCGGCACGCCGTCGACGCGGTCGACCGCCGGCCGGTCCATGCGGTCGAGGAACTGCCGCGCATAGGCGCTGAAGGTCTCGACATAGCGCCGCTGGCCTTCGGCGTACAGCGTGTCGAAGACGAGGCTGCTCTTGCCCGACCCGCTCGGCCCGGTGACGACGGTGAACGTGCCGGTCGCGACGTCGACGTCGACGTTCTTCAGGTTGTGCTGGCGCGCGCCGCGGATGGAGATCGAGCCGGACATGGCAGGGGTGCTGCGCGAAGCGAACCGGCCATTTTAGGTTCGGCGACCCTGCGCCGGTCGCGTCAGACCGGTCGCCTCGCGCCGCGCAGCCGCCCGACGATGCCGCTCGGGAAGTGGTAGACCGACAGCACGAACAGCACGCCGAGCCACAGCAGCCAGCGGTCGGCGCCGAGCAGCGCGCCGACCACCGGCACGTCGGCGAGGGCGCCGCCGGCGGCGCGCAGCAGGTCCTGCAGGTAGTTCTGCGCGACGACGAAGAGCACCGCGCCGACGACCGCGCCGTACATCGTCCCCATGCCGCCGATGACGACGATGAGCAGCACGTCGATCATGATCTCGAACGACAACGTCGTGTCGGGGCCGACGTAGCGCAGCCACAGCGCGAGCAACGCGCCGGCGACGGTCGCGAACAGCGCCGCCAGCACGTTCGACAGCGTGCGGTAGACGACGGTGCGATAGCCGATCGCCTCGGCGCGGAACTCGTTCTCGCGGATCGCCTGCAGCACGCGGCCGAACGGCGAGTTGACGATCCGCAGCAGCAGCAGGAACAGCGCGACGACGACCGCGAACAGCAGCCAGTAGGTGATCGTCCTGCCGTCGACGAGCAGGCCGAAGAGCGGCGTCGCGAACGGCTCGAACGACGGGCTCAACGCCTCGGGCGCGCGGAAGCTCAGTCCGTCCTCGCCGCCGGTGATGTCGCTCAGCTGCGACGCCAGCGTCTGGAACGCCGCGGCGACGGCCAGCGTGATCATCGCGAAGAAGATCGCCTTGACGCGTAGGCTGAACAGGCCGATCAACAGCGCCAGCACCAGCGACACCGCGAGCGCGCCGCCGGTGCCGACCGCGACCGCGGCCCAGCCGGCGCCGAGCTTGTCGCTGGCGATCGCCACACCGTAGGCGCCGACGCCGAAGAACATCGTGTGCGCGAAGCTGACGATCCCGGTGTAGCCGAGCAGCAGGTCGTAGCTCGCGACGAGCAGCACGAAGACGAGGATCTTCGCCGCCACGGCCATCGACTTTGCGCCCGGGAACAGCCACGGCGCGAGCGCCAGGAAGACGAAGACCGCGACCAGCGCCGCGGCCAGCAGCCCGCTGCGTGGCCGGTCGTGCGACAGCAGCCGATCGATCATCGCGCCCCGTCCGCCGCCGGCAGCCGCGCATACACGCAGGTGTTGCGCAGCGACCCGTCGGGTGCGCGGCGCTCGTGGCGCAGGATGCCTTCGAGTCCGAAGCCGCAGCGCTCGGCGACGCGCCGCGACGCGTGGTTGTCCTCGTCGGTGAGAAGCTCGACCCGCACCATCCGCAGCGTCTCGAACGCCAGCGCGACGAGGGCATCGACCGCTTCGCCGACGAAGCCGCGGCGCGACGACGACGTCCGGCCCCAGTAGCCGACCTCGGTCTTCGGCGTGTCCCAGTTCGTGCGGTGAAGCCCGGCCGCGCCGACGAGCTGGCGGCTGTCGCGTTCGAAGATCAGGAACGGCAGGTCCTTGCGGGCGAGGACGTTCGCCGCCGCGGTGCGGCAGAAGATCTCGGCGGACTGCGGCGTCTGTTCCTGCGCCACCCACGGCAGCGACGCGAGGAAGCGGCGCAACTGCGGCAGCGACTCGACGATCGCCTCGTGCAGGACCGCACCGTCGCCGGCACGCGGCACCCGCAGCAGCAGCCGCGCGGTGGCGAGCTCGGTCGGCACGTCGATCAGGATCGGGTCGATCATCTCGTTCGGCTCAACGCGACGTCACCGGGTACAGCCCGCGTGGCCGCCACAGCAGGATCGCGACCATCAGCGCGATGTTCGAGAACAGCGCGACCTTCGGCGCGAGAAAGCCGGTGTAGTTGGCCATCAGCCCGACGAGCAGCGCACCGACGAAGCAGCCGAACGTCGACCCCAGGCCGCCGATGATGATGACGATGAAGATCAGCACGTTGACCTGCGCGCCGATCTGCG
>CBDUBX010000323.1:0-3118 GCA_965365495.1 uncultured Burkholderiales bacterium | reverse complement strand
ACCTACGAGCGCAGCGAGATCGCGCTGCCGGCGGTGGTCAAGAAGGACGGCGCGCGGGTCGAGTTCGACCTGGCCAAGCTGCGCGCGTCGATGACGTTGGCGCTGCGCAAGCGGCCGGTGGCGGTCGAGCAGGTCGACGCCGCGGTCGACCGCATCCGCGACAAGCTGCTCGCCACCGGCGCGCGCGAGGTTGCCAGCGCCCGGCTCGGCGAGCTCGTGATGCGCGAGCTCAAGCGCATCGACAAGGTCGCCTACGTGCGTTTCGCGTCGGTGTACCGCGAGTTCGAAGACGTCGACGCGTTCCGCCAGCTGATCCGCGACATCTGACGGCGCGACCGAGGCACCACCCCCGGCCGGGGGGTGGCCGCGTGGGCCCCCATCGGCGCGGCCCGCTTTCCGCTCCGCCGAGGGGCGCGCGGCCGAAGCGGCGTTCCTAGAGTAACGGCGTCCATCGCATCACCCGGAGCCGCCGATGAACGCCCGTCACGCCCCCGCCGTCGCCCGCCGCCGCGAGCGCGGCTTGACGCTCGTCGAATGCCTGACCGCGCTGTCGATCTCGGCGCTCGCCGTCGGCGCGACGCTGCCGGGCGCGGCGGCGCTGGTCGCGACGAAACGCCTCGAAGGCGCGGCGGCGCAGCTCGAAACTGACTTCCAGCTCGCGCGCAGCATGGCGGTGGCGCAGCACCGCACGCTGCGCCTGAGCTTCAAGAGCGACGCCCACGGCAGTTGCTACGTCGTCCACGGCGGCGGCGCCGACGCCTGCGATTGCGACATCGACGGCAGC
The DNA here is from genome assembly GCA_965365495.1 of uncultured Burkholderiales bacterium. Lineage (GTDB taxonomy): Bacteria > Pseudomonadota > Gammaproteobacteria > Burkholderiales > Burkholderiaceae_C > Rubrivivax. Next base: position 2,334 of record CBDUBX010000323.1, on the reverse strand, counting down.
GCGCGCTGCGCCGCCGGCGCCGCCGCGTGGCGCAGCGTGCGCCTGGCCGCCGGCACGACGCTGCGCAGCAATGCGCGGTCGATCGTGATCGACGGCGCCAAGGGAACGATCACACCGACGGCGACGCTGCGGCTGTCCGAGCCGGGCGGCCGGTCGATGCACGTCGTCGCCAACCTGATGGGGCGCGTGCGCAGCTGCACGCCGGCGCCGGCGCTGCCGGGCCACCCCCGGTGCTGACGCGCCGCGCCCGACGATCGGCGCACGGGCGCCGACGAACGGCAACTGCGCCCGGCGCGGACCGCGAAAGAATGCACGCCATGCGCCAGCGCACCGAGCACCACTCAGCGACTGCGGCCGCCCGTCGCGCGCGGGCGGGACGTACGGCGCGCGGCTTCACGATCATCGAGGTGCTGATCGTCGTCATCATCTTGGGCGTCCTCGCCGCGCTCGCCTTTCCGTCGTACCGCGACTCGGTGCGCAAGGGCCGCCGCTCCGAGGCCTTCGCCGCGATCGCCACCGTGCAACAGGCGCAGGAGCGGTGGCGCGGCGGCCACGCCGACTACGCGAGCGCGCTGCCCAACACCGCGCCGTCCGGCTCTCCGGCCAATGGCCTCGGCCTGCCGACGACCACCTCGACCGGCTACTACACGCTGGCGTTGAGCAACGTGTCGGCCACCGGCTACCGCGTCACCGCGACCGCGGTGTCGGGCACGTCGCAGGCCGAGGACGGCGACTGCAAGGTGCTCGGCGTGCAGCTCGCCAACGGCAACCTGCGCTACGGCGGCGGCGCGACGGCGATCGGCTGGGGTGACGTCAACCCCGACCCCGGCCGGTGCTGGGCGCGGTGACGACGATGCGCAGGCGGCACGGCTTTACGCTCGTCGAGGCGATGATCGTCATCGCCGTCGCCGGCGTGATCCTCGTGCTCGCCGCGCCGAGCCTGCGCGACCTGATCCTGATGCAGCGGCTGCGCGGCGTGAACTCGCAGCTCGTCACCGACTTGCAGTTCGCGCGCGCCGAGGCGGTGGCGCGGCGGTCGCTGGTGGGTGTCGCGCTGAACGACGACACGGCGATGACGTGCTACGTCATCTACCAGATCCCCGACCGGATCGTGCCGGGCGAGCCGCGGCTGCCGTGCGATTGCCGCCGCGCCGCAGGCACGGCTTGCGCCGAGGCGCCGCGCATGGTCGAAATACGGACAGTGCAGGTGCAGCGCGATCTCGGCGTGTACCTCGCGGCGGCGCAAGGCGCCAAAGTTGTCGGCTTCGACCCGACCACTGGAGGAATCATGCGCGTGCCGAGCGACGCCGCGGTCGCGCCACGGACTTCGTTCAAGGTCAACACCTACATCGACACCGAGCGCACGCTGCAGACGCAACTCAACACCGCAGGTCGCACGAAGGTGTGTAAGCCCCCGGGGTCGGCGTTGACCGAGGAGGCATGCTCGTGACGGCATCCGCGCATCGGCGTCCCGCGCACCCGCGCGGCCAGCGGGGACTGTCGCTGGTCGAGCTGATGGTCGGCGTCACCGTCGGTCTGTTCATCGTTGCAGCCGCGGCAATGCTGATGGGCAACCAGCTCGGCGACAACCGCCGGCTGCTGCTGGAGACGCAGCTGCAGCAGGACCTGCGCGCGACGATGGACATCGTGACGCGCCAGATGCGGCGCGCGGCAACCACGAGCAAGTCGACCGCGGGGCAAGGACTGCACGCGGCTTGGAACATGGTGGTCGAGAACCTGTACCAGACCGTCACTTTGAGCGGCGGCCCGCCGGCCGACGGCATCGAGTTCAGCTTCTACCTGACCGCCGACAACCAAGGCGACTTCGGCTTCCGCCTGCAGGACGGCGTCGTCAAGACCCAGGTCGCCGAAGGCAACTGGCAGGACCTGACCGATTCGAATGCCATCGTCGTGCGCTCGCTGACCTTCACGCCCGAGGTCACCGAGAGCGAGAAGCTGCCGTGCCCGAACCTCTGCGCCGACGGCTCGCAGGACTGCTGGCCGACGGTCTGGTTGCGCAGCTACGTCGTGGAGATCGTCGCTCGCGCGAAGAACGGCATGGCCGACGGCGACCCCGCGGTCGAGCGCCGCATCACGAGCCGCGTGCGCGTGCGCAATGACCGCGTCGCGTTCAACGACCCGACCTTCCCGAGCCGGGTCTGCCCGCTGCCATGAAGTCGACCACCGTCCACCGCAGGCCGCACGCCGCGCAAGCCGGCGCGGCGTCGCTCGTCGTCGTGATGGTGCTGTTCTTCGTGATGTCGCTGGTCGCCGCCTATACCAGCCGCAACCTGATCTTCGAGCAGCGCACGTCGCTGAACCAGTACCGCTCGA
>CBDUBX010000322.1:0-3122 GCA_965365495.1 uncultured Burkholderiales bacterium | reverse complement strand
CTCCCGCCGAGCGGGACGGAGCGCCCCCTTCGGCGCGGCCAGGCGGGGGCGCTCATCGATCGCACTCGCCGCCGATCATGTTCATCGAGCCGAAGGTCGGCACGATGTCCGACACCTGGTAGCCCTCGAGCAGCGTGTGCATGCCACCCATGTGGACGAAGCTCGGCGCGCGCACGTGCAGCTTGTACGGCTTGCCGCTGCCGTCGGCGACGAGGTAGAAGCCGAGCTCGCCGTTCGGCGCCTCGTGCGCGACGTAGACCTCGCCGGCGGGCACCTTGATGCCTTCGGTGACGAGCTTGAAGTGGTGGATCAGCGCTTCGATCTGCGTGTAGACGAGCTGCTTTTCGGGCAGCACGATCCTCGGGTCGGCGATGCTCACCGGCCCGCCCGGCAGCTTGGCCGCGCACTGCCGCACCATCGAGATCGATTCGTCGACCTCGCGCATCCGCACGTAGTAGCGGTCGTAGTTGTCGCCGTTGATCCCGACCGGCACGTCGAAGTCGAGGTCGGCGTAGGCGAGGTAGGGGCTTGCCTTGCGCAGGTCCAGGCCGAGCCCGGTCGACCGCAGGATCGGCCCGGTGTAGCCCCAGTTCAGCGCCTGCTGCGGCGTCAGCCGGCCGACGTCGCGCGTTCGGCCGATGAAGATACGGTTGCGGTCGAGCAGCCCGTGGATGCGCTCGACGTAGCGCTCGGTGAACTGCAGCACTTCCTCGAGCCGGTCGAGCCAGCCGTCGGGCAGGTCGCGCGCCAGACCGCCGATGCGTACGTACGAATACGTCAGCCGCGCGCCGGTCAGGTGGTTCAGGTGCTCGAAGATGTAGTCGCGCACCGTCATCAGATACAGGAACGCGGTCATCGCGCCCATTTCCATCACCGACGCGGCGACGCACGTCAGGTGGTCGGCGATCCGGTTGTATTCGGCGAGCAGCGTGCGCAGGTAGATGCAGCGCGGCGTCAGCTCGACGTCGAGCAGCGCCTCGACCGCCGCGGCATAGGCGAAGTTGTTGTTCAGCGCCGAGCAGTAGTTCAGCCGGTCGGTGTACGGGATGACGTTGGTGTACGTGTGGTGCTCGGATTCCTTCTCGAAGCCGCGGTGCAGGTAGCCGCAGTGGATGTCAGCACGCTTGACGAGCTCGCCGTCGATCTCGCAGATGATCTGGATCGTGCCGTGCGTTGCCGGGTGCGACGGGCCGATGTTGACGACGACGTGGTTCGGGTCGGCCTCGGTTTCGAGCGGGCTTTTCACCGGCGGCGCGTAGCGCGGCGCTGCCGGCGCGTCGGGCGCTGCGGTCGCGGCGGGCGGCTCGGGGGCGTTCATGGCCGGCGGTACTCGACGATCGGCTGTTCGCGGTCGATCGGGTAATCCTTGCGCAAAGGGTGGCCGACGAAGCCCTCGTACAGCAGGATCGGCCGCAGGTCGGCGTTGCCGGCGAAGCGGATGCCGTACATGTCGTGCGCCTCGCGCTCCATGTAGCGCGCCGAGCCGTATAGCGTCGTCAGTGTCGGTACCTCGGCCGCGTCTTCGGGCAGTTGCAGCTTCAGCCGCACGCGGCGGTTGTGGCGCGGGCTGTAAAAGTGGTAGACGACGTCGAACCGCGGCGTGCGGCCAGGCCAATCGACCGCGGTGACGTCGAGGAAGAGCGTGAACTCGAACGCGTCGTGGAGCCGATGCACCACCTGCAGCAGGTTCGCCGGCGACAGCTCGAACACGCGCATGCCGTGGCTGTCCAACGCGCGGTCGACCTGCGCGGCGAGCGCAGCTGCGATCGCGTCGTCGATCGCGTCGTCGATCGCGGTCATACCTTCCGCGGCTCCTGGCGCTCGCCGGGCAGGATCGGGTGGCGCGACACGGCGATGCGGTCCTGCAGCATCATGATCGCGTCGATCACCATCTCCGGCCGCGGTGGGCAGCCGGGCACGTAGATGTCGACCGGGATGATCTTGTCGACGCCCTGCACGGTGGCGTAGTTGCGGTAGAAGCCGCCGCTCGTCGCGCACGCGCCGAAGGCCATCACCCACTTCGGCTCGCACATCTGCTCGTAGACGCGCCGCACCACCTGCGCCTGCTTGTGATTGATCGTGCCGACGACCATCAACAGGTCCGACTGGCGCGGCGTGAACCGCGGCAGCGCGGCGCCGAAGCGGTCGGTGTCGTACAGCGTCGAGCTGACCGACATGAACTCCATGCCGCAGCACGCGGTGACGAACGGGTACGGAAACAGGCTGAACTTGCGCACCCAGCCGACGAGCTCGTCCTTCTTCGTCGTCAGGTAGTCGGCTACCGCCATTCGAGCCCTCCCTCGCGCCACACGTAGGCGAAGGCCCAGGCCAGCAGCGCGAAGAACACGAGGAACGACACCAGCGACAGCGTCGCCAGTTCGCGCTCGCCGGCAGCGGCCGCCCAGATGAACAGCAGCACCGCTTCGAGGTCGAACAGCAGGAAGAACAGCGCGATCGGGTAGTACTTGATCGACACCGGGCGCACGTTGCGCGGCTGCAGCGGCGCGGCACCGCATTCGAACGGCTCCATCTTCGCCGGCGACGCCGCGACCCGCGGACCGAGCAGCGCGTTGAGCCCCACGACGAGGCCGACGACGCCGGTCGTCACGATCAGAAAGATCAGCAGGGCCGCGTAGGCGTTCATGGGCGTGGCGCGGCGCAATCCTAAAGGCTCGACCATGGGCCGGCGACGCGGGTCCGCCCCGCGACAGTTGACGCACGTCAACGGCCGACGGGGGACGGTGCGCCGCTCGACCGCGGCGGGCGCGACGATGCGCCGGCGGTGGGCCCCACCGGGAGAGCGTGATGACGATGACGACGATGGCCGTGGCGACGACGCTGGCGATGCCGACCCATGCGACGCGAACCACCGCCCACGCGGCCGGCGGCGATGCAGCGACGCCCACGCCGCGTGCCGCGGTCGCGTCCGCCGGTGGCATTCGACACCGTCGGTATCGCGCTGGCGCCGCGCTGGCGCGCACCGCGGCCTGCGCCGTCGCGCTGTCGATCGCCGCTTGCGGCGGCGGTGGCGGCGGCGATCACGACGACCCGCTCGCCGCCGTCGTCGCGCCGCCGGTCGCGCCGGCGACGCTCGGCACGGCGGCCGCCGACGCCGAGCAGGC
>CBDUBX010000321.1:0-3146 GCA_965365495.1 uncultured Burkholderiales bacterium | reverse complement strand
TCGGCATGACCAACCTGCCCGAAGCGCGCCTGGCGCGCGAGGCCGAGCTGTGCTATGCGAGCGTCGGCATGGTCACCGACTTCGATTGCTGGCATCCCGGCCACGACGCGGTCACCGTCGACTCGGTGATCCGCGTGCTGCTGGCCAACGCCGCCGCGGCGCGCACGCTGCTCGCCGGGCTCGTCGGCGCGGTCGCCGGCGACACCGCGGCGGCCGACTGCGCGTGTCGCCATGCGCTCGACCACGCGCTGATCACCGCACCCGACGCGCGCGACGCGGCGATGGTCGACAAACTGCGTAGCGTCGCCGGCCGCGTACTGCCGCCCGCGACGTGACCGTCGACGACGAGCCGCTGCGCCCGCTGCGCGCGCTGACCGCGGGCAACGCCGTCGAGGTCATCGACCAGCGCGCGCTGCCGCACCGCTTCGTGCTGCGCACGCTGACGTCGGTCGAAGAGGTCTTCGTCGCGATCCGCGACATGTGGGTCCGCGGCGCGCCGCTGATCGGCGCGACCGCGGCGTACGGCTACGCGCTGCAGGCGCGTCGCGACGCGTCGGACGCGGCGCTCGACGGCGCCGCGCAGCGCCTGCTCGGCGCGCGGCCGACCGCTGTCAACCTCGCATGGGCGCTGGCGCGGATGCAGCGCGAAGTCGCCGGCGTGGGCACCGGCGAGCGCGCGGCCGCCGCGTGGGTCGCGGCGGGCGCGATCGCCGCCGACGACGTCGCGGTCAACGCCCGCATCGGCGACCACGGGCTGGAGCTGCTGCAGGCGCTGGCCGCGCGCCGCCGCGACGACCGCGCCGTTCAAGTGCTGACGCACTGCAACGCCGGCTGGCTCGCGACCGTCGGCTGGGGCACGGCGACCGCGCCGATCTACCGCGCCCACGCCGCGGAACTGCCGCTGCACGTGTGGGTCGACGAGACCCGGCCGCGCAACCAGGGCGCCGGCCTGACCGCGTGGGAGCTCGGCCGCGCCGGGGTGCCGCACACCGTCGTCGCCGACAACGCCGGCGGCCACCTGATGCAGCACGGCCGCGTCGACATCGTCATCGTCGGCTGCGACCGCGTCGCGGCCAACGGCGACGTCTGCAACAAGGTCGGCACCTACCTGAAGGCGCTGGCGGCGCGCGACAACGACGTGCCGTTCTACGTCGCGATGCCGACGTCGACGTTCGATCCGACGGTCTCCGACGGCGTGCGCGGCATCCCGATCGAGGACCGCGCGGCGCGCGAGGTGACGCACGTCGCCGGCCGCACCGCGGGCGGTGACATCGTCGAGGTCCAGCTGACGCCCGACGGCACGCCGGCGGCGAACCCGGCGTTCGACGTTACGCCGGCGCGGCTCGTCACCGGGCTGATTACCGAGCACGGCGTCGTCCCGACGACGGCGGACGCGCTGGCCGCGCTGGCGGCGAAGGGCGCGGGACGGCCGCAATGAAACTGGCGAGCGAGGGTGGCAGCGGCGACGGCGGCCGCGACGACGACGGCGCGCCCCGCGCAGCGATCGTCGCGGCCGTGCGCAGGCTCGACGCGCTCGGCCTGAACCGCGGCAGCAGCGGCAACGTCAGCGTCCGCGGCGCCGGCGGCATGTGGATCACGCCGACCGGGGTCGGCGCCGACGATCTGACGCCCGACACCGTCGCCTGGTGCGGCGACGACGGCACGCGGCACGGGGCGTGGCAGCCGTCGTCGGAGTGGCCGCTGCACGCCGCGGTCTACCGCGCCCGGCCCGACGTCGCGGCGATCGTCCACGCGCACGCGGCGCACGTCACGGCGTTGGCCTGCCTGCGCCGGCCGCTGCCGGCGTTCCACTACATGGTCGCCAAGGCCGGCGGCGACGACGTGCCGCTGGTCGACTACCACCTCTTCGGCAGCGACGCGCTCGGTACGGCGACCGCCGCGGCGCTGGCCGACCGCGATGCCGCGCTGCTCGCCAACCACGGCCTCGTCGCCTGCGGCGCGACGCTGGACCAAGCGCTGGCGCTGGCGGTCGAGGTCGAGTCGCTGGCGCAGTCGTACCTGCTGGCATTGGCCGTCGGCGAGCCGGCGCGGCTGACCGCGGCCGAAATGGCCGCGGTGCGCGAGCGCTTCGCCGGCTACGGGCGCGCGCGGCGGGCCTGAGCGTTAGTTTCACCAACCCGCCCAGCGTCTTGGCGTCGAGGGCGGCGTCGGTTCGAAGGGGCACGGCAACCTGCCACAGACGCGGTCGCTGCACCGTCGCCGTCGGCCACCGCGCGGCTCAAACGTCAGCAGACCAGTTCTCGACCTGCAAGCCTGGAACGCGCGAGAACTCGCGCGTGTTGTTGCTGACCAACGTGACGCCCAGCGCTTGCGCGTGAGCGGCGATCAAAGCGTCGTAGGGGCCGATCGACGTACCCTGCGACGCAAGCCACGCGCGCAACGAGCCACTGACCTCGGCCGCGCGAGCGTCGAACGGTGCGATCTCGAGTACCGCGAGAAAGCGGCGCAGCGCATCCAGAGTTCGTCTCGGGTGCTTGCTGCGGCAAGCGACGTAAAACAGCTCGCCGGCGGTGATCGACGACACGCCAAGGCCCGTATCCAGGAATCGCTCGAATGCACGCAGCACCGTCGGCGGCCGTTCGTTGATCGTGTAAATGCAGATGTCGGTGTCGAGCAGGTAGCGCATCAGCGCCTCACGTCGAAGCCGGCACGCCGCTGGGCGGCGGGTTGGTCGCGTTGCAGATCGACGTTGGGTCCGAAGCTGCTCAGCGCAGCGAGCAGCGCGTCGTAACCGGGCGCGGGACGAGGACTGAGCACGACCTCGTCGCCGATACGCCTCACGTGCACTTCCGAACCCTCGAACCGAAACTCCTTGGGCAATCGCACGGCTTGGCTACCACCGTGCATGAACAACTTGGCCACGCTCATCGGACCGCCCTCCAGATGGAACAGTCTATACGAAGTATCTACTAGCGGCTCGTTTCCGTATCGTGTTTCGCCCGATGCGGCCACGTCGCCAGCAGCAGCCCGGCCACCGCGAGCGCGAAGGCGATCGCATGCACCGCGCCGAACGGCTCGCCGAGCACCGCGACACCGGTCGCCGCGGCGCCGATCGGCAACATCACCGTGAACACGCCGGCGCGCGACGACGGCACGTGGCGCAGCCCCTGCATCCACAGCCACAC
>CBDUBX010000320.1:0-3153 GCA_965365495.1 uncultured Burkholderiales bacterium | reverse complement strand
AGCGGCAGCGTCGGCTTGCCTTCGCGCAGGTCGTCGCCGACGTTCTTGCCGAGCTCATCGCTGTTGCCGTCGTAGTCGAGCAGGTCGTCGACGAGCTGGAACGCGGTGCCGAGCGAGCGGCCGAAGCTCGCGCACGCCTCCTCGAGATCGCGGTCGGCGCCGGCGAGCACCGCGCCGAGCCGGGCGCTGGCCTCGAACAGCTTGGCGGTCTTGAAGCGGATGACTTCGAGGTAGTCAACGACCGCCAGGTCGGGGTCGTGCATGTTGATCAACTGCATCACCTCACCCTCGGCGATGACGTTGGTCGCGTCGGCGAGCACTTCGAGCACGCGCATTCGGTTCACGCCGACCATCATCTGGAAGGCGCGCGAATACAGGAAGTCGCCGACGAGAACGCTGGCCGCGTTGCCGAACGTGGCGTTGGCCGTCGCGCGGCCGCGGCGCAGGTCCGATTCGTCGACGACGTCGTCGTGCAGCAGCGTCGCGGTGTGGATGAACTCGACGATCGCGGCCAGCTCGTAGCGTTCGGGGCCCTCGAAGCCCAGCGCCTCGGCGAACAGCAGCACCAGCCGCGGCCGGATGCGCTTGCCGCCGGCGTTGACGATGTAGTGCGCGATCTGGTCGATCAGCGCCACCCGTGACGCCAGCCGTTCGCGGATCACGCGGTCGACTTGCTGCAGGGCCGTTTCGGTCGGATCCACAAATGGGGCGGGTGTCGGCGGCCTCGAGCCCCGTGCGCGACACGCGGCGAAGCGACGGATTATAGGAACCGATGGCGCACGCCGCGACGGTCGCCGGGGCGCGCTCCGCTTGCATGGCATAATCGCGGGCTCTGCGCCGAGCGCACCCCTTCGCGGTCTACGTCCGCGATAAGGCCGCGTCGCTGTAGCGACCCGGCACTCCCAGGAAGGTTCAACATGTACGCGGTGATCAAGACCGGCGGCAAGCAATACAAGGTCGCCTCGGGCGAGAAGATTCGTGTCGAGCTGATGTCGGCCGACGTGGGCAAGGAGATCGTGCTCGACCAGGTGCTCGCCGTCGGCAGCGGCGCCGACGTGGTCTTCGGCGCGCCGTGGGTCGCCGGCGCCAGCGTCGTCGCCACCGTCGTCGGCCACGGCCGCCACGACAAGGTGCGCATCTTCAAGATGCGTCGGCGCAAGCACTATCAGAAGCACGGCGGTCACCGCCAGGGTTACACCGAGCTGCAGATCGGCGCGGTCAACGGCGCAGGAGCCTGACACCATGGCACAGAAAAAAGGTGGCGGCTCCACGCGCAACGGCCGCGATTCCAAGCCGAAGATGCTCGGCGTCAAGGCCTACGGCGGGCAGCAAGTGTCCGCCGGGTCGATCATCGTTCGCCAGCGCGGCACGCGCTTCCACCCCGGCGCCGGCGTCGGCATCGGCAAGGACCACACGCTGTTCGCTTTGATCGACGGCGCGGTCGCGTTCGAGACGCGCGGCCCGTTGAACCGGCAGACGGTGGTCGTTCGCGCCGGCTGATCGGTCCGCCGCCCGCACCGCCCGCGAAGCCCCGGCGTGCCGGGGCTTCGGCGCTTTCCGGACGGCGATCGTCGCGCTGTCGCGTCGCGGTCGTCGCGAAAATCCCGCCATGAAATTCGTCGACGAAGCCGTCATCGAGGTAGCCGCCGGCCACGGCGGCGCTGGCTGCGCGAGCTTTCGCCGCGAGAAGTTCATTCCGTTCGGCGGCCCGAACGGCGGCGACGGCGGGCGCGGCGGCAGCGTCTTCGCGGTCGCCGACCGCAACCTGAACACGCTGATCGACTACCGCTACGCGCGTCGCCACGACGCCAGGAACGGCGAACCCGGCCGCGGTTCGGACCAGTTCGGCGCCGCCGGCGCCGACGTCGAGCTGCGGATGCCGGTCGGCACGATCGTCGCCAACGACGAGACCGGCGCGGTGGTCGTCGAGCTGATCGAGGACGGCCAGCGCGCGCTGCTCGCCCGTGGTGGCGACGGCGGCTTCGGTAACCTGCACTACAAGACGAGCACGAACCGCGCGCCGCGGCAGAAGACGCCCGGCTGGCCCGGCGAGGCGCTGCGGCTGCGGCTCGAGCTGCGCGTGCTGGCCGACGTCGGCCTGCTCGGCATGCCCAACGCCGGCAAGAGCACGCTGATCGCGGCCATCAGCAACGCGCGGCCGAAGATCGCCGACTACCCGTTCACGACGCTGCACCCGAACCTCGGCGTCGTGCGCGCCGGCCCGGAGCGCAGCTTCGTCGTCGCCGACGTTCCCGGCTTGATCGAAGGCGCCGCCGAGGGCGCCGGCCTCGGCCACCGCTTCCTGCGGCACCTGCAGCGCACGCGGCTGCTGTTGCACGTCGTCGACGCCGCGCCGCTCGACGACGACGTCGACCCGGTGGCGCAGGTTCGCGCGATCGTCACCGAGCTGAAGAAGTACGACCCCGCGCTGCATGCCAAGCCGCGCTGGCTGGTGTTCAACAAGATCGACATGGTGCCGGCCGACGAACGCGAAGCGCTCGTGCGCGGCTGGGTGCGTCGCCTGCGCTACAAGGGGCCGGTGTTCACGATCTCGGCGCTGGCGCGCGACGGCCTGCGACCGCTCGTCGAGGCGGCGTGGCGTCACGTTGCCGACGCGCAGCGCCGCGACCCGGCACCCGACGTCCGCTTTGCCGCCGCCGCCGACGTCGACGCATCGCCGGCGGACGGCGAACGCGATGGCTGATCTCGTCGCCGCCGCGCGGCGGATCGTCGTCAAGGTCGGGTCGAGCCTCGTCACCGACGACGGCCGCGGTCTCGACGCCGCGGCGATCGGCAACTGGGCGCGCCAGCTCGCGGTGCTTGCCAAGCAAGGCCGCGAGCTGGTGATGGTGTCGAGCGGCGCCGTCGCCGAAGGCATGCAGCGCCTGGGCTGGCGCCGCCGCCCGAAGGAACTGCACGAGCTGCAGGCCGCGGCCGCGATCGGCCAGATGGGACTGGTGCAGATGTACGAGACGCGGCTGCGCGAACACGGCCTGGCCAGCGCTCAGGTGCTGCTGACCCACGCCGACCTCGCCAACCGCGAGCGCTACCTGAACGCGCGGTCGACGCTGCTGACGCTGCTCGCGCTGAAGGTGATCCCGGTGATCAACGAGAACGACACCGTCGTCACCGACGAGATCCGCTTCGGCGACA
>CBDUBX010000319.1:0-3159 GCA_965365495.1 uncultured Burkholderiales bacterium | reverse complement strand
CCGAAGATCTGCGCGACGATGGCGTTGGTCGGCGGCACCGTGCTCAGCCACAGCACGCCCATCGTCGCTGAGAACACGTACACGCTCGCCGGCGTCAGCGGAACGCTCAGGAAGACGACGATCGCCACCGCCCGCAGCAGGTAGATCGACGCCAGGATGTGGCGCTTGGCGACCCGCTCGCCGAGGCTGCCGGCGGCGTAGGTGCCGATCACGTTGAACAGCCCGATCAGCGCCAGCGCGGTCGTCGCCACGCCCGGCGCCAGCCCGTGGTCGCGCAGGTAGGCCGGCATGTGCACGCCGATGAACACCACCTGGAAGCCGCAGACGAAATAGCCGGCCATCAGCAGCTTGAAGCTGCGGTAGCCGAACGCCTCGCGCAGCGCCGCCCCGATGCTCTGCTGCATCCCGCCGGCGGCGGCGCGAACCGGCTCCTTCAGCCCGAGCGCCAGCGGCATCATCGCGAGCGCCAGGAAGCCCAGCACGAACAGCGCCGTCTGCCAGCCCAGGCCGCCGATCAGCCAGTTCTCGACCGGCACCATCAGGAACTGGCCGAAGGAACCCGCGGCGGCGGTGACGCCCATCGCCCACGATCGCCGGGCGGGGTCGACGTTGCGGGCGATGACGCCATAGACGACGGCGTAGGTGGTGCCCGACTGCGCCAGCCCGAGCAGCACGCCGGCGCTGCCGGTGAACGCCAGCCCCGACGTCGCCAGCGCCATCGTCACCAGCCCGAGCGCGTACAGCACGCTGCCGGCGACGAGGACGCGGAACGCGCCCCAGCGGTCGGCGAGCATCCCGGCCAGCGGCCCGGCCAGCCCCCACGCGAGGTTCTGCACCGCGAGCGCGAACGCGAAGGTTTCGCGCGTCCAGCCGCGGTCCACCGTGATCGGCTGCAGCCACAGCCCGAAGCCGTGGCGGATGCCCATGCTCAGCGTGACGACCCCGGCCGCGCAGACCAGCACCTGGGTCAGCGACAGCCGCAGCGCCGTCGGCGCGGCGGCAGCGGGCACGGCGGTTGGCGTCGGCGTCATCGCGGAGATTCTGTGGCAACGTGGCTTCGGCCGCCGGCCGGCGAGGCGGCGCAACGCAAACGCAATACACTGCGCCGATGCCCAAGTCCGCCGTCATTCCCCAGGTGCGCGTCGAGCCGCAGCTGCGCGCCGAACTCGAAGCCGTGCTGCACGACGGCGAATCGTTGTCCGGATTCGTCGAGCAGTCGGTGCGCGACGCCGTGGCCTGGCGGCTGGCCCAGGCCGCGTTCCATGCCCGCGGCGATGCGGCGTGGGCGGATGTCGCCGCCGGCGGCGCGTCGTCGCCGGCCGGCGAGGTGCTCGCGCGGCTGCAACGCCGCGTCGACGCCCGGCGCCGGCAGCTCGGCGGGTGACCGTCCCCATCCGCTTTGGCGTTCGTTTCGCCGCCGCGGCCGAAGCCGACCTCGAGCGGCTCGTCGACTTCCTCCTCGACCGCGCGCGCCGCCGCGAAGACCTCGCGCTCGCCGACGCCGCGTTGGCAGCGATCCGCGCCGCCTGCGAGCACCATCTGGCGACGACGCCCTACAGCTTCCGCAAGGTCGCGGCGAGTCCGACGCGGCGCGAGCTGATCCTCCCGTTCGGCGCCGCCGGTTACGTCGCGCTGTACGAGATCGCGGGTCCGTCGGTCGTCGTCGTGCTCGCGGTACGGCATCAGCTCGAACAGGACTACCACTGACCACCGCCAACCGCCCCGCCATGCCGACGAAGACCGACCCCCGCTACGCCGAAGACTCGATCCGCGTGCTCAAAGGCCTCGAGCCGGTGAAGCAGCGGCCGGGGATGTACACGCGCACCGACAACCCGCTGCACATCGTGCAGGAGGTCGTCGACAACGCCGCCGACGAGGCGCTGGCCGGCGTCTGCAAACGCATCGCGGTGACGCTGCACGACGACGGCTCGGTCAGCGTCGACGACGACGGCCGCGGCATCCCGTTCGGCGTCCACGCCGAAGAAGGCGTGTCGACGCTCGAGATCGTCTTTACGCGGCTGCACGCCGGCGGCAAGTTCGACAACCGCGCCCACGGCGCGTACAGCTTCAGCGGCGGGCTGCACGGCGTCGGCGTCAGCGTGACCAACGCCCTCGCGACGCGGCTCGACGTGACGGTGTGGCGCGACGGCAAGGTGGCGTCGATCGGTTTCGCTGGCGGCGACGTCGCGACGCCGCTGCAGCAGCGCGCCGCCGCCGCCGGCGACCGCCGCCACGGCACGCGGCTGCGCGTCTGGCCCGACGCGCGCTATTTCGACAGCGCCGAGCTGCCGCGCGCCGACCTCGTGCACCTGCTGCGCAGCAAGGCGGTGCTGCTGCCGGGGCTCGAGGTGGCGCTGCACGTCGAGAAGACCGGCGAGACGACGCGCTGGAAATACGCCAAGGGGCTGCGCGATTACCTGAGCCACGGCCTCGCCGCCGACCCGGTGATCCCGCTGTTCGAAGGCGAGCGCCACGCCGGCGCGGCCGACGCCGACGACGTCGCCGAAGGCGAGGGCGCGGCGTGGTGCGTCGCCTTCACCGACGACGGCGCGACCCTGCGCGAGAGCTACGTCAACCTGATCCCGACGGTCGCCGGCGGCACCCACGAGGCCGGGTTGAAGGACGGCCTGTTCGCCGCCGTCAAGGGCTTCATCGAGCTGCACGCGCTGCTGCCCAAGGGCGTGAAGCTGATGCCCGACGACGTGTTCTCGCGCGCCAGCTTCGTGCTGTCGGCCAAGGTGCTCGACCCGCAGTTCCAGGGCCAGGTGAAAGAGCGGCTGACCAGCCGCGACGCGCTGCGCCTCGTCGCCAACTACGTGCGCCCGGCGTTCGAGCTGTGGCTCAACCAGCACGTCGACCACGGCCGGCGCCTCGCCGAGCTCGCGATCCGCCAGGCGCAGACGCGCCAGCGCGCGGCGCAGAAGGTCGAGAAGAAGAAGGGCTCGGGGGTCGCGGTGCTGCCCGGCAAACTGACCGATTGCGAAAGCCGCGACCTTCGCGTCAACGAAGTCTTCCTCGTCGAAGGCGACAGCGCCGGCGGCAGCGCCAAGATGGGCCGCGACAAGGAGACGCAGGCGGTGCTGCCGCTGCGCGGCAAGGTGCTGAACACCTGGGAGGTCGACCGCGACCGGCTGTTCGCCAACACCGAGATCCACGACA
>CBDUBX010000318.1:0-3164 GCA_965365495.1 uncultured Burkholderiales bacterium | reverse complement strand
AACCGCTGACCTCTTGCATGCCATGCAAGCGCTCTCCCAGCTGAGCTATACCCCCGTATCGAACCGCAGTGAAACGCCCCGTTCGGCGAGCCCGAAAGTATAAGCGAGCTCAAGTCGCTCGCAACCGAGCGAGCACCGTGGCGCGGTCGAACAGCACGAGAACTGCGTCGAGGCTCGGCGTCTGCGCGCGGCCGCAGACGAGCACGCGCACCGCCGGCGCCAGCTGCGGCATCTTCAGCTTCTCGGCCATGAGCGTGGCTTTCAGCGCACCGGCGATGCCCGCTGTCGTCCAGTCACAAACGGCGAGCCGCTCGACGAGGCCGGGCAGCGCGCGGCGCGCCGCGTCGCCGACGTGCGCGGCGACGTCGGCCGCGGTCGGCACCACCGGTACGACGACCATCGCGATCCAGTCGGCGAGCTCGACCACCGTCGTGCAGCGATCCTTGAACAGCGCGCTCGCGCGTTCGAGCAGCGCGACGTCGTTGACGACGATCCCGCGCCGCGCCAGCTGCCGTTGCGCCAACAACGCAAGGCGACCGTCGGCCGCGGCCTTCAGGTGCTGCGCGTTGACCCACGCGAGCTTGGCCGCGTCCCACTGCGCCGGGCTCTTCGACAAGTGGCTGCCGTCGAACCATTGCACGAACTGCTCGCGTGTGAAGACCTCGTCGTCGCCGTGGCTCCAGCCGAGCCGCGCGAGGTAATTCAGCATCGCCTCGGGCAGGTAGCCGGCTTCCTCGTACGCCATTACGCTGACCGCGCCGCGGCGCTTGGACAGCTTCTGGCCGTCGTCGCCGAGGATGATCGGGCAGTGGCCGAAGGTCGGCAGCGGCGCGCTGAGCGCGGCGTAGAGGTTGATCTGCCACGGCGTGTTGTTGATGTGCTCGTCGCCGCGGAAGACGTGGGTGATCGCGAGGTCGATGTCGTCGACGACGACCGCGAAGTTGTAGGTCGGCACGCCGAACGCGCCGGGCGGTGCGTCGGCCGGGGGCGGCCGCAGGATCACGAGGTCGTCGATCTCGTCGTTGGCGATCTCGATCGGGCCTTTCACTGCGTCGTCCCAACGCACCGTGCCCGACAGCGGATTGGCAAAACGCACCACCGGCTGCACGCCGCCCGGCGGCGGCGGCAGGACCTTGCCCGGCGCCGGCCGCCAGCGGCCGTCGTAGCGCGTCTTCTCGCCGCGCGCGCGTTGCGCCTCGCGCATCGCGTCGAGTTCGTCGGGCGTGCACCAGCAGCGATACGCGGTGCCGGCGGCGATCATCGCTTCCGCGACCTCGTGGTAGCGCGCCAGCCGCTGCATCTGGAAGATCGGGCCCTCGTCGACGTCCAGCCCGAGCCACGCCATCGCCGCGAGGATCTGCTGCACCGACTCGTCGGTCGACCGCGCGACGTCGGTGTCCTCGATGCGCAGCACGAAGCGCCCGCTGTGATGGCGCGCGTAGGCCCACGAGTACAGCGCGGTGCGCGCGGTGCCCAGGTGCAGGAAGCCGGTCGGCGACGGCGCGATGCGCGTGCGCACCGTCATCGCACGGCACCGATCGCGTCGAAGCCGCGCTGCAGGTCGGCCTGCAGGTCGGCGACGTCCTCGAGCCCGACCGCCAGCCGGATCAGCCCCTGGACGATGCCCGCCGCCTGGCGCTGGTCTTCGCTGAGCCGACCGTGCGACGTGCTCGCGGGGTGCGTGATCGTCGTCTTGGTGTCGCCGAGGTTGGCGGTGATCGAGCAGATCCGCGTCGCATCGATGACGGCGAACGCCGCGTCGCGGCCGCCGCGCACGACGAACGACACGACCGCGCCCCCCTGGCCGCCCTGCTGCACCATCGCCAGCGCGTGCTGCGGGTGGCTCGGCAGCGCCGGGTGGTAGACGCGCTCGACCGCCGGCTGCTGCTGCAGCCACTGCGCGACGGCGAGCGCGCGCTCGCCCTGCGCGCGCATCCGCACCGCCAGCGTCTCGAGCCCCTTCAAGACGACCCACGCGTTGAACGGCGACAGTGCCATGCCGGCGCTGCGCAGCGTCGGCGTCAGCTTCGCGTCGAGCAGCTCGGCCGGCCCGCAGACCGCGCCGGCGACGACGCGTCCCTGGCCGTCGAGGTACTTCGTGCCGCTGTGGACGACGAAGTCGGCGCCGAGCGAGATCGGCCGCTGCAACGCCGGCGAGCAGAAGCAGTTGTCGACCGCGAGCCACGCACCGCCGGCGTGGGCGATGCCGGCGAGCGCCGCGATGTCGCAAACCTCGGTCAGCGGGTTGCTCGGCGTCTCGGCGAACAGCAGCTTCGTCGCCGGCGTCATCGCGCCCCGCCACGCGTCGACGTCGGTCTGCGACACGAAGGTCGTCGCGATGCCGAAGCGCGCGAAGTCCTGGAACAGCTTGATCGTCGAGCCGAACACGCTCTGCGAGCAGACGACGTGGTCGCCGGCCTTCAGCAGCCCGAGCACGAGCAGCAGGATCGCCGACATGCCGCTGGCGGTGCCGATGCAGCCTTGCGCGCCCTCCATCGCCGCCAGGCGCCGCTCCATCATCGTCACCGTCGGGTTGCCGAAGCGGCTGTAGACGAACGCGTCCTCGTCGTTCGCGAAGCGGCGCGCGGCGGTCGCCGCGTCGGGGTGGACGAACGAGCTCGTCAGGAACAGCGCCTCGGAGTTCTCGCCCCACGCCGACGGCGGCAGCCCTTCGCGCACGGCCAGCGTGTCGGGCCGGCAGCCCGCCGGCAGGTCGGTCTTCGGGATCACGGCCGCGCCTCGGCGCCTTGCAGCGTCAGCCGCGACCGCGCATCGTCGCGGTCGGCACGCGCGTCTTCGTCGCTGCCGTCGACAGCGTCGTCGTCGGCAACGTCGAACGCGAGCTGGCGCTGCGCGCGCATCGCCGCGAGGTGCGCCGCCGAGACGTCGCCGGTGACGTAGACGCCGTCGAAGCAGCTCGCCTCGAAGCTCGCGATGGCCGGGTTCAGCGCGCCGACGACGCGCTTCATCGCGTCGACGTCCTGGTAGATCAGCTCGTCGGCGCCGATGAAGGCGCGGATCTCGTCGATGCTGCGGCCGTGGGCGATCAACTCGTTTTCGGTCGGCATGTCGATGCCGTAGACGTTGGGGTAGCGCACCGGCGGTGCCGCCGACGCGAGATAGACCTTGGCCGCGCCGGCCTCGCGCGCCATCTGCACGATCTC
>CBDUBX010000317.1:0-3176 GCA_965365495.1 uncultured Burkholderiales bacterium | reverse complement strand
CACGCAGTTCGTCTTCGTCGACACGCCGGGGTTCCAGTTGCAGCACGCCGCGGCGCTGAACCGCACGCTGAACCGCACCGTCGTCGCGTCGCTCGGCGATGTCGACGCGGTGCTGTTCGTTGTCGAAGCCGGCCGCTTCGGCGCCGCCGACGAGCGCGTGCTCGCGCTGCTGCAGGCCGACGCGGTGCGCGGCAAGCCGCTGCTGCTCGTCGCCAACAAGCTCGACACCGTGCCGCGACGCGACGACGTGCTGCCGTGGCTCGCCGCGATCCGCGAACGCCACGCGTTCGACGAGTTCGTGCCGATGTCGGCGACGCGCGCGTCCGACGTCGCGCGGCTGCTCGCGATCGTCGAGCGCTACCTGCCCGAGCAGCCGTGGCTCTACGACGAGGACGCGCTGACCGACCGCAGCGAACGCTTCATCGCTGGCGAGCTGATCCGCGAGAAGCTGTTCCGCCTGACCGGCGACGAGCTGCCGTACCGCTGCACCGTCGTCGTCGACCGGTTCGAGGAAGCGGTCGACGCGGCCGACGCCGGCGGCGGCGATTCGGCCGCGCCGCCGCGTGTGCCGCGTGCGCCGCTGCGCCGGATCGCGGCGACGATCGTCGTGGACCGCGACGCGCACAAGGGCATCGTCATCGGCGAGCGCGGCGAACGGCTCAAGCGCATCGGCAGCGAAGCGCGGCAGGAACTCGAGCGGCTGTGGGGCGAGAAGGTCTTTCTCGAACTGTGGGTCAAGGTGCGGTCGGGCTGGGCCGACGACGAAGCCCACCTGCGCAGCTATGGCTACGAATGATGCGCCGACCGCGGCAACGCCGCGGCGCGCGCGTTCGGCGCCGGTGCTGCGGCTGCCGGGGCGCGGCGCGCCGCTCGCCGCCTACGTGTTGCACCGCTACGACTGGAGTGAGACGAGCCTGATCGTCGAGCTGTTCACGCGCGAGCAGGGCCGGGTCGTCGTCGCGGCCAAGGGCGCCAAGCGGCCGACGTCGCAGCTGCGCGCGGTGCTGCTGCCGTTCCAACCGCTGCACGCGCTGCTCGGCAAGACGCCGGTCGACGCCGACGCCGAGATCCACAACCTGCGCGGCGCCGAATGGGCCGGCACGCAGCCTCTGCTCGGCGCGGCGGCGCTGTTCAGCGGCTACTACGTCAACGAGCTGCTGCTGAAGCTGCTGGCGCGGCAAGACCCGCATCCGGCGCTGTTCGATGCCTACGCCGACACGCTCGGCGCGCTGGCGCGAGACGACGACGACGCGGCAACGTTGCGTGCGTTCGAGCTGCTGCTGCTGCGCGAGCTCGGCGTGCTGCCCGAGCTCGATCGCGAGACGCTGACCGCAGTGGCGGTCGACGCCGCGCGGCGCTACACGCTGCACGCCGAAGCCGGCGTCGTCGCCGACGACCGCGGCCTGGACGGCGCCGACTGGGCAGCGCTCGAAGCGGCGCTCGCGCCGGCCGCCGAGCATGGCCGCGCCGACGCGCTGCGCCGCGCGGTCGCGCCGTGCGCCGCGGCGCTGCGTGCGCCGCTGCGGCAGGTGGTCGACTACCATCTCGGCCCCGCGCTGCTGCGCACGCGCCAGGTGTGGCACGGCGTGCGCGCACTCAACTGATCCCGTTGCCGATGAACCCGCTCGTCGCCGGTCCCGACGTCCGCCACGCCGGTCCGACGGCGCTGTCGGTCAACCTCAACAAGGTCGCGCTGCTGCGCAACGCACGGCCGCTCGACGTACCGAGCGTCGTCCGTGCGGCCGTTGCGTGCCTGGCGGCCGGCGCCGACGGCATCACCGTGCACCCGCGTCCCGACGAGCGGCACATCCGCGCCGCCGATGTCGGCGAACTGGCGGAGCTGTTGCGCCACGACTGGCCGGGCGCCGAATTCAACGTCGAAGGCAACCCGCTGCACAACCTGATGGACCACGTGCGCGCCGTGCGTCCGGCGCAGGCGACGTTCGTTCCCGACGCGGTCGGCCAGTCGACCAGTGACCACGGCTGGGACCTCGCCGCCGACGCCGCGCAGCTCGCGCCGCTGATTGCCGAATGCCGCGCGCTCGGCGTGCGCGTCAGCCTGTTCGTCGATGCCGATGCGGACGCGATGCCGCGCGCGCGCGACGTCGGGGCCGACCGCGTCGAGCTCTACACCGAGCCGTTCGCGCGCGCGCACGGCACGCCGCGCCAGGCCGACGCGATCGCGCGCTACGCCGCCGCGGCGCGCGCGGCGCAGGCGGCCGGGCTCGGCGTCAACGCTGGCCACGACCTGAACCGCGCCAACCTCGCCGACTTCCTGCGCGGCGTGCCCGGCGTGCGCGAGGTGTCGATCGGCCACGCGCTGGTCGCCGACGCGCTCGACCTCGGCTGGGCGGCGACGATTGCGGCGTACCGGCGTTGCCTGCACGACGCGCTGCAGCCGGGTGCCGCGCAGTGATCGCCGGCGTCGGCACCGACTTGTGCGACCTGAGGCGCGTCGAGGCGATCGTCGCGCGGCGCGGCGACCGCTTCGCCGAGCGCGTGCTCGGCACCGACGAGTTCGCCGCTTTCGACGCGCGCCGCCGCCGCTCGCCGATACGCGGCGTGCGCTACCTCGCGACGCGCTTCGCCGCGAAGGAGGCGTTTTCGAAGGCCGTCGGCCTCGGCATCCGCAGCCCGATGCGCTGGCGCGATTGCCAGATCGTCAACGCCGCCGGCGGCCGTCCGGTGCTGCAGCTGTCGGGCGCGCTCGCCGAATGGTGCGCCGCGCGAGGCTACGTCGGCCACGTCAGCGTCAGCGACGAAGCCGACTGCGCCAGCGCCTTCGTGGTCGTCGAGGTGCGATGAAGTCGGGCACGGCGCACGCGCCGGTCGTCATCGACACCGCCGGCCCCGCGCTCGACGCTGCCGACCGCCGCCGGCTGCGCCACCGGCGCGTCGGCGGGCTGATCCTGTTCGCGCGCCATTGCGTCGACCGGCGCCAGATTGTCGAGCTGTGCGCCGAGGCGAAGTCGGTGCGCCCCGACCTGTTGATCACGATCGACCAGGAAGGCGGCCGCGTGCAGCGGATGCGCAGCGACGGCTTCACGCCGCTGCCGCCGATGCGCGCGCTCGGCGAGCGCTGGATGCGCGACGCGATGGCCGCGACCGACGCCGCCAGCGCGGTCGGCTACGTGCTCGGCGCCGAGCTGCGCGCCTGCGGCATCGACCTGAGCTTC
>CBDUBX010000316.1:0-3181 GCA_965365495.1 uncultured Burkholderiales bacterium | reverse complement strand
GCGCGCGCTACCTGCACATCCTCGTGCCGTGCCCGCTCGGCTGGGGTTCGGTCAGTTCGGATTCGATCCGCCTCGCTCGTCTGGCGCGCGAGACCGGCATCTTCCCGGTGTTCGAAGCCGAGTTCGGCGAGGTCACACGGGTGCAGAAGATCCGCCGCCGCGTACCGGTCGACGAGTACCTGAAGCCGCAGCGCCGCTTCGCCCACCTGTTCGGCGCCAAGGGCCACGCCGAGATGCTCGCGCGCATCCAGGCCGACGCCGACCGCAACATCCGACGGTTCAAGCTGCTCGACGACGCCGAGGTGACGGCATGACGATGGAAAAGCCCTTTGCGATCACCCTCGACCCCGGGTCGTCGCTCGCCAACAAGACCGGCAGCTGGCGCACCGAGCGCCCGGTGTACGTCAGCCGCTTGCCGCCGTGCAACGCGCAGTGCCCCGCCGGCGAGGACATCCAGGGGTGGCTGTACCACGCCGAAGGCGGCAACTACGAGGCCGCGTGGCGCCACCTGACGCGCGACAACCCGTTCCCGGCGATCATGGGGCGGGTTTGCTACCACACCTGCGAAGGCGTCTGCAACCGCGCCAAGGTCGACGACTCGGTCGGCATCAACTCGGTCGAGCGCTTTCTCGGCGACGAGGCGCTCAAGCGCGGCTGGAAGTTCGATCCGCCCGAAACCACCACCGGCAAGAGCGTGCTGATCGTCGGCGCCGGGCCGTCGGGGATGTCGGCGGCCTACCACCTGCGACGCCTGGGCCACGCGGTGACGGTCGCCGACGCCGGCCCGGCGATGGGCGGGATGATGCGTTTCGGCATCCCGAAGTACCGATTGCCGCGCGACGTGCTCGACTCTGAGATGCAGCGCATCGTCGACATGGGCGTCGAGGTGCAGCTGAACACGAAGATCGACGACATCGCGCAGGCGATGGTCGACGGCGGCTTCGACGCAACCTTTCTCGCGGTTGGCGCGCACATCGGCAAGCGAGCGTTCATCCCGGCCAAGGACGGCGCGCGCATCGTCGACGCGGTGTCGGTGCTGCGGTCGATGGAAGGCGAGGAGCAGCCCCTGCTCGGCCGGCGCGTCGCGGTCTACGGCGGCGGCAACACCGCGATCGACGTCGCGCGCACCGCCAAGCGGCTCGGCGCGACCGAGGCGATCATCGTCTACCGCCGCACGCGCGAGAAGATGCCGGCGCACGACTTCGAGGTCGAGGAGGCGCTCGAAGAAGGCGTGATGGTCAAGTGGCTGTCGACGATCAAGCAGGCCGACCAGGGCGCGCTGACGATCGAGAAGATGGTCCTCGACGAGAAAGGCAACCCGCAGCCGACCGGCGAGTTCGAGACGCTCGAGGCCGATTCGCTGGTGCTGGCGCTCGGCCAGGACGTCGACCTGTCGCTGCTCGACGGCGTTCCCGGGCTCGAGCTGAAGGACGGCGTCGTCCAGGTCGACCCGGCGACGATGATGACCGGCCACGCAGGGCTGTTCGCCGGCGGCGACATGGTGCCGGCCGAGCGCAACGTGACGGTCGCGATCGGCCACGGCAAGAAGGCCGCGCGCCACATTGACGCGTGGCTGCGCGGCACGCAGCTGCCGGTGCACCCGAAGCGGCCGGTGGCGACCTTCGACAGCCTGAACACCTGGTACTACAGCGACGCGCCGAAGACGATGCGCCCGCAGCTCGACGTGGCGCGGCGCACCAGCAGCTTCGACGAGGTGCAAGGCGGGCTGACCGAGGACAACGCGTTGTTCGAAGCGCGCCGCTGCCTGAGCTGCGGCAACTGCTTCGAGTGCGACAACTGCTACGGCGTCTGCCCCGACAACGCGGTCATCAAGCTCGGCCCGGGGCTGGGTTTTCGCTTCAACCTCGACTACTGCAAGGGGTGCGGCGTCTGCGTCTCCGAGTGCCCGTGCGGCGCGATTGAGATGACGCCCGAAGAAGTCTGAGCAACCAGCGCGCGACGAGGGAGGCGCCAGCGGTGGTCGTACACAAAATCAAACGCGGGCTCGACCTGCCGCTGGCCGGCGCGCCGGCGCAGCAGATTGAGGCCGGCACGGCAGTGCGGCGCGTCGCGCTGCTCGGCGCCGACACGGTCGCGCTGCGGCCGTCGTTCGTCGTCCAGCCAGGCGACCGCGTGCGCCGCGGCCAGGCGCTGTTCGAAGACAAGAAGAACCCGGGCGTGCGCTACACGTCGCCGGCGGCCGGCACCGTGAAGGAGATCCACCGCGGTCTGCGGCGGGCATTCCAGTCGATCGCGATCGACGTCGACGGCGACGACGGCGACGACGCGCAGGTCGACTTCGCCGCCTACCGTGGCGCCGCGCCCGAGTCGCTCGACGGCGACGCGGTGCGCGCGCTGCTCGTCGAATCGGGGTTGTGGACAGCGCTGCGCACGCGGCCGTTTTCGAAAGTCCCGTCCCCGACGACGACGCCGCGCGCGATCTTCGTGACCGCGATCGACACGCGGCCGCACGCGCCGGCGGTGACGATGGCGTTGTCGGGCCGCGAGGCCGACTTCCGCACTGGCATCGCGGCGCTGAAGAAGCTCACCGACGGTCCGGTGCACGTCTGCGTCGCGCCCGATTCGTCGCTCGCCGTTGCCGATGTCGCCGGCGTCGAGAGCCACGCCTTCGACGGCCCGCACCCGGCCGGCAACGCCGGCACGCACATCCACTGGCTCGAGCCGACCGACCTGCACCGGACCGTCTGGCACGTCGGCTACCAGGACGTCGCGGCGATCGGCCGGCTGCTCGCCACCGGCCGGCTCGACGTCGACCGCGTCGTCTCGCTCGCCGGCCCCGGCGTCGCGCGGCCGCGCCTCGTGCGCACGCGGCTCGGCGCGTCGATCGACGACCTCGTCGCCGGCGAGTTGCGCGCCGGCGCGCAGCGCACGATCTCCGGGTCGGTGCTTGACGGCCGCACCGCATCGGGCGACGCCGAGGGCTGGCTCGGCCGCTACCACCTGCAGGTGTCGGCGGTGCCCGAAGCCGTCGAGCGCGAACTGTTCGGCTGGATCGACCTGGGGCGGCGCAAGTTCTCGATCTGGCGCGTCGTCGCCGGCGCGCTCGCCAAGCGACCGCTGGCGCTGACCACGTCGACCAACGGCGGCAGCCGCTCGATGGTGCCGATCGGCTCGTACGAGCGCGTGATGCCGCTGAATCTGATGCCGACCTTCCTGCTGC
>CBDUBX010000315.1:0-3199 GCA_965365495.1 uncultured Burkholderiales bacterium | reverse complement strand
GAACTAAGCGACGGCGAAACGCCCGAAGCCTTGCTCGCGAGCAAGGAAATCGCCGCCGCGGTGAACGCCGCAGTGGCCGGGCTGTCCGAGGATCTGCGCCAGGCGATCACGCTGCGCGAGATCGAGGGTTTGAGCTACGAAGAGATTGCCGACGTGATGAATTGCCCCATCGGCACCGTGCGCTCGCGGATCTTTCGCGCCCGCGAGGCGATCGCCGCGCGGCTGCGCCCGCTGCTCGATACGCGCGAGGGCGAGCGATGGTGACGCCGCGCACTGCGCGCCGCGGGCTGCCGCGCGCGCCCGTGCCGGCGCTGCTGCCGCTGGCTTCGAACCGAACCGCCGACCGAGACCCGACGTGACGACCCCCGACCCGATCCGCACGCATCCGACGCCGCCCGCCCCCGCCGACGCGATGCGCGGCCGCTTGTCGGACCTGCTCGACGGCGAAGCCGACGATCCGTCGGCCGCTTGCCGCCACTGGCGCGACGATGAAGAGGCGCGCCGCGACTGGCACGCCTGGAGCCTGATCGGCGACGTGCTGCGCTCCGACGAGCTGGTGTCGACGCCGCGCCGCGACGCGGCGTTCGTCGCCGCGCTGCGCCGCCGTTTGGCGGCCGAGCCGGTGCCGCTGGCGCCGAGCCGCCCCGCGCAACGTACGCCGCAACGGCGGTGGAAGGTGCCGGCGGCGGTGGCGGCCGGCTTCGTCGTCGTCGCCGGCGTGCTCGCTGTCGCACGCCTCGGCGCGCCGGGCAGCGCGCCGGCCGGCTCGGTGCTCGCCGGCGCGTCGAGCCCCGGCTGGACGCTGGCCGGCGGATCGCAGGCGCCGCTGTCCGGCATGGTGCGCACGGCGCCGCCGGTCGTCGTGCGCGACGCGCGGCTGGACGAGTACTTGCGCGCGCACCAGGCGGCGCGCGGCGGCATCGCCGTCGCGGCGCCGTTCGGCGGCGTCCGCTCGGTCGACATCGTGGTTCCCGCGGTGTCGCGGGGTGCGGATCCGGCACGGTGACGCCGGTGCGGCGGTGGCCGTCGGCGCGGGTGCCGTCGCCGGTGCCGCCGGCGATGGCGTGGCGGCTGGCCCTGTGGCTTCAGCGGCTGGCGCTCTGTGCCGGACTCGCGACGCTGTCGCCCGCCCACGCCGTCGAGCCGAGCGACGGCGCCGGCTGGCTCGCGCGGATGCACGCCGCGGCCAAGGGCGCGAACTATTCCGGCACGCTCGTCGTCAGCAGCGGCGGCGGGCTGTCGAGCTCGCGCGTCTGGCACTTCAGCGTCGGCGGCCGCACCTATCAGCGCATCGAATCGCTCGACGGTCGCCACCAGCGCATCCTGCGCCACGACGACGTCGTGCACACGCTGTGGCCGCAGCAGCGGCTGGCGGTCGTCGAAGACTTCGGCGCACTGGCACCGCTGTCGACGACGCCGCAGGCGATCGCGCCGCAGGCGCTGGAGCGCTACGAATTGCACCGCGAAGGCAGCGCGCGCGTCGCCGGCCGCGACGTCGCAGTGCTCGCGCTGCTGCCGCGCGACGCGCTGCGCTATGCGCAACGCTTGTGGGCGGATCTCGCCAGCGGACTCTTGCTGCGCGCCGACGTCTTTGAGCGCGCCCCCGGCGAGCGCGCCGCGGTGCTCGAATCGACCGCGTTCTCGATGGTCGAGATCGGGGTGGCAGTCGACCCCGAGGTCGTCGCCCAGCTGCGCGCCCCCGCCGACTGGCGCGTGCTGCGGCCGCGGCAGCAACGCACGACGCTCGCCGCCGAGGGGCTGAACCTGGCGCGACCGGTGCCCGGGTTCACGCTCGCCGGCTGCGTCCGCCGCGACATGGCTCACGCCGGCAACGAAACCGCCGTCGTGCAAGCCGTGTTCTCCGACGGCGTTGCCCACGTATCGCTGTTCGTCGAGCCGTACCGCGTTGACGTGCACACGGCCGACACGTTGTCGCGCCACGGCGCGACCGCGACGTTGCGGCTGCGTCGCGGCGACGATTGGCTGACGCTCGTCGGCGACGTTCCGCCGGCGACGTTGTCGGCTTTCGCCGCTGCGATCGAGCGACGCCGCCCTTGAACTCGCGCAGTGCGGCGCAACTATTGCGCCGCTTGCGACTCCATGCCGTTCGCGAATTTCTCACCTGCACCCACCATGAGCCGACCGTTCCCTGCTGCCGTTGAGTCCTTCCTGACCGTCGCGAGCTGGCGGCGCGCGTCGCGCGCGGCGTTGCTGCCTGCGCTGTTCGCCGCGCTCGTCGCGACCGTCGGTGCACCGTCGACGGCCAGCGCGCAGATCGTCCAGCTGCCCGACTTCACCGAGCTCGTCGACCGCGTCGGTCCGGCGGTCGTCAACATCCGCACCACCGAGCGCCGCACCGCGCCCGGCGCCGGGCCGGGCGGCGAGATCGACCCCAGCATCGAGGAGTTCTTCCGCCGCTTCGGCATCCCGATCCCGAACCATCCGCTGCCGCGCGGCACGCCACGGCCCGGCCCACGCGGCGACGACGACGAACCGCGGCAGCGCGGCGTCGGCTCGGGCTTCGTGCTCAGCGCCGACGGCTACGTGATGACCAACGCCCACGTCGTCGACGGCGCCGAGGAAGTCATCGTCACGCTGACCGACAAGCGCGAGCTGCGCGCCAAAATCATCGGCACCGACCGGCGCACAGACGTCGCGCTGGTCAAGGTCGAAGCCACGGGGCTGCCGTTCGTCAAGGTCGGCGACGTCGGCCGGCTGAAGGTCGGCGAATGGGTCGTCGCGATCGGCTCGCCGTTCGGCCTGGAAAACAGCGTCACCGCCGGCATCGTCAGCGCGAAGCAGCGCGACACCGGCGAGTACCTGCCGTTCATCCAGACCGACGTCGCGATCAACCCCGGCAACTCGGGCGGCCCGCTGCTGAACATGCGCGGCGAGGTCGTCGGCATCAACTCGCAGATCTACAGCCGATCGGGCGGCTACATGGGCATCAGCTTCGCGATCCCGATCGACGAGGCGATGCGCGTGTCCGAGCAGCTGCGCGCCAGCGGGCGAGTGATCCGCGGCCGCATCGGCGTGCAGATCGGCCAGGTGACGAAGGAAATTGCCGAGTCGATCGGCCTCGGTGCGCCGCGCGGCGCGCTGGTCACCGCGGTCGAGAAGGACCAACCCGCCGAGAAGGCGGGCGTCGAGGCCGGCGACATCATCGTCAAGGTCGACGGCCGCGCCGTCGACCGCGCCG
>CBDUBX010000314.1:0-3218 GCA_965365495.1 uncultured Burkholderiales bacterium | reverse complement strand
AGGCGACAAGAAGAAGGACGCCAACCTGATCGGCCAGTTCGGCGTCGGCTTCTACTCGGCGTTCATCGTCGCCGACCGCGTGACCGTCGAGACCCGCCGCGCCGGGCGCCCCGCGACCGACGGCGTGCGCTGGAGCAGCACCGGCAGCGGCGAATTCGACGTCGAGCCGATCACCCGCGACGCGCGCGGCACCGACGTGATCCTGCACCTGCGCGACGGCGAGGAGGAGTTCCTCAGCGCGTGGAAGCTCAAGTCGATCGTCTCGAAGTACAGCGACCACATCAGCCTGCCGATCCTGATGCCCAAGCAGAAGTGGGACGAGGACAAGAAGGAGCAGGTCGCGACCGACGAGTGGGAGACGGTGAACAAGGCCGCGGCGCTGTGGACGCGCGCCAAGAGCGACATCACCGACGCCCAGTACCAGGACTTCTACAAGCAGCTCAGCTACGACAGCGAGCCGCCGCTGGCCTACACGCACAACCGCGTCGAGGGCCGCACCGAGTACACGCAGCTGCTGTACGTGCCGGCGAAGGCGCCGTTCGACCTGTGGAACCGCGACAAGCGCGGCGGCGTGAAGCTGTACGTGAAGCGCGTCTTCATCATGGACGACGCCGAGGCGCTGATGCCGGTGTACCTGCGCTTCGTCAAGGGCGTGATCGACTCGGCCGACCTGCCGCTGAACGTCAGCCGCGAGCTGCTGCAGGAAAGCCGCGACGTCAAGGCGATCCGCGAAGGCAGCACCAAGCGCGTGCTGTCGATGCTCGAGGACGTCGCCGAAAACCAGAAGGACAAGTACGCCGCGTTCTGGGAGCAGTTCGGCGCGGTGCTGAAGGAAGGCGTCGGCGAGGACTTCGCCAACCAGGAGCGGCTCGCCAAGCTGCTGCGCTTCGCGTCGACCCACGCCGACGCCGGCGTGTCGTTCGCCGACTACGTCGGACGCATGAAGGAAGGCCAGGAGTCGATCTACTACGTCACCGCCGACACGCTGGCCGCGGCCAAAGGCAGCCCGCAGCTCGAGGTCTTCCGCAAGAAGGGCATCGAGGTGCTGCTGCTCGTCGACCGCGTCGACGAATGGATGCTGTCGCACCTCTACGAGTTCGACGGCAAGCCGCTGGTCAGCGTCGCCAAGGGCGGCGTCGACCTCGGCAAGCTGCAGGACGACGATGAGAAAAGAGCCGCCGAGACGGCGGCGCAGGCGCTGGCGCCGGTGCTCGAACGGCTGAAGACCGCGCTCGCCGACCGTGCGAAGGACGTGCGACCGACGACGCGGCTGGTCGATTCGCCGGCCTGTCTCGTCGTCGACGAAGGCGACATGAGCGGCCACCTCGCGAGGCTCTTGAAGCAGGCCGGACAGAACGCGCCCGCGTCCAAGCCGATCCTCGAAGTCAACGCCGCACACCCGCTGGTCAAGCGGCTCGAAGCCGACGAGCGCTTCGACGACCTGGCGCAGATCCTGTTCGATCAGGCCCTGCTCGCCGAAGGCGGCCACCTCGACGACCCGGCGGCGTACGTGCAGCGCGTGAACCGGCTGCTCGCGGGGTAGCGCACGGCGCAGCGGCGACGGGGTCGCGCTGCGCCTGCGACTGCCTCGCGCAGCGCGGCGCGCACGATGCTCAAGTTCTCCAGCGGATGGCCGATACCGGCGACACAACATCAACTCCGTCTCCCGTCGCCGGGAGTGCCGCCATGGACTTCTTCCCCTGGTCGAACGAACTCGCCACCGGCCACGCTGCGATCGACGACGATCACCGCAAGCTCGTGAAGATGGTCAACGACCTGTACGCGGCGATGCAGCGCGGCCAGGGCAACGAAGTCATCGGCAAGGTCGTGAACAACCTCGCGCTGTACACCCAGCAGCACTTCGCCCGCGAAGAGGCGGAGATGAAGCGCATCAACTACTCGCGCACGACGCAGCACCGGCTCGAGCACCAGAAGCTGCTGACCGAGGTGGCCACGCTGCAGAAGGCCTTCGCCGAGGGCAAGCCGGTGATGACGCTCGGAGTCGCGCGGTTTCTTAGCGACTGGCTGTCGAGCCATATCAAGGGCTCCGACCTGCAACTCGCCGCGGCGATCGCAGCGCAGCGCGGCGCGGCCGCCGCCGCGTAATTCGCTTCGACGGCTGGTACGGCGCCGTCCAGCCGCCGCCGCAGCGGCGGCCGAGCGCCTTCGGCCGCCGATCGAGCGTTCGTCGCTGCCGATCGGCGCGGCGTCAGCCGTCGGCGATCGCTGCGAGCTGCTCGCGCAGCTGCGCGGTCTGCTGCGACCAGTAAGCCGCGCTGCCGAAGAACGGAAAGTTCAGCGGGAACGTCGGGTCGTCCCAACGCGCGGCGAGCCACGCGCTGTGGCGCACCATGCGCAGCGTGCGCAGCGGCTCGATCAGCGAGCGCTCGCGGTCGTCGAAATCGGCGAAGCGGCGGTAGCCGTCGAGCAGCGTGTCGAGCTGCGCGGCCATCGACGTCGCATCGCCCGACACCAGCATCCACAGGTCCTGCACCGCCGGGCCTTGCATCGCGTCGTCGAGGTCGACGACGTGCGGCCGGCCATGTTCGCCGTCCTGGCGCCACAGCACGTTGCCGATGTGGCAGTCGCCGTGCAGCCGCAGCGTCGCGACGTCGCCAATGCCGGCGAACCGCTCGGCCGCGGCGTCGACCGCGCGTGCCGCGGCGTCGAGCCACGCCCCCGCCTCGGCCGCCGACAGCCGGCCGCTGGCGCGCACCGTGGCCAGCGCATCGGCGCCGTCGCGCGCCGCGTCGAGCCGGTGGCGATGGACGAACGGCCGGCGCCGCCCGACCGCGTGCAGCCGGCCGATGAAGCCACCGATCCGCGCGAGCGTCCGCGCGTCGGCGAGCTCGGGTTCGCGACCGGCGCAGCGGTCGGCGACCGCAAAGCGGCACGTCGCGCCGTCGGTTTGCGCGTGCGCCAGCGTCGGCGGGTCGCCGACGAGCGCGAGCCCGCCATCGGCGCCGGCGGCCGCGAGGATCAGCGGCGGCACCACCGGCACTTCGGCGGTGGCGAGTTCGAGCGCGAACGCGTGCTCTTCGAGGATCTGCGCGTCGCTCCACCGGCCTGGGCGGTAGAACTTCGCGACGACGACGCGGCCGTCTTCGACGAAGACCTGGCAGACGCGGTTCTCGTACGAGTTGAGCTGCAGCACGCGGCCGTCGCCGCGCAGGCCGACCGCGTCCAGCGCGTCGAGCACGGCGGCCGGATCGAGCGAC
>CBDUBX010000313.1:0-3227 GCA_965365495.1 uncultured Burkholderiales bacterium | reverse complement strand
AGCGACGACTTGCCGCTGCCGTTGCGGCCGATCAGCGCCACGCGCTCGCCGGCCTGCAACGACAGCGACGCGCCGTCGAGCAGCGCGACGTGGCCGTACGCGAGATGCGCGTCGGCGAGCGTCAGGATCGCCATGCCGGCGGCGCGGCAACGGCGCGTTCGAGCGCGTCGACGAAGGTCTGCGCGACCGGGTAGCCGGTCTGCTCGGCGATCTCGACGAAGCACGTCGGGCTCGTGACGTTGATCTCGGTCAGCGCGTCGCCGATCACGTCGAGGCCGACGAGCAGCAGCCCGCGCGCGGCGAGCGTCGGCCCGACCGCGGCGGCGATCTCGGCGTCGCGAGCGGTCAGCGGCTGCGCGACGCCCTTGCCGCCGACCGCGAGGTTGCCGCGGATCTCGCTGCCCTGCGGGATCCGCGCCAGCGAGTACGGCACGGCGACGCCGTCGATCACGAGGATCCGCTTGTCGCCATCGACGATCTCGGGCAGGTAGCGCTGCACCATTAGCGTGCGCGCGCCGCCGCCGTTGAGCGTCTCGACGATGCTGCCGAGGTTCATCGCGTCGTCGCGGACGCGGAAGATGCCCATGCCGCCCATGCCATCGAGCGGCTTCAGGATGACGTCGCGGTGCTCGGCGTGGAAGCGCCGCACGTCGGCCGCGTCGCGGGTGACGAGCGTGGGCCCGATGCAGTCCGGGAATTCGAGGATCGCCAGCTTTTCCGGGTGCTCGCGCAGCGCCTGCGGCCGGTTGAACACCCGCGCGCCGTCGCGCTCCGCCTGGCTGAGCAGGTGCGTCGCGTAGAAGTATTCGGCGTCGAACGGCGGGTCCTTGCGCATCAGTACCGCGTCGGCGTCGGCCAGCGCCACTTCGACCCGGTCGACGGTGCGAAACCACGCCGCGCCGGCGGTCGCAGGCTCGACCAGCGCAATCTCGCGCGCCGCTGCCGTCGCCCGCCCGCCGCGCTGCCAACGCAGGTGCCGCGGCTCGCAGGCGAGCAACCGGTGCTGACGCGCCGCGGCGGCGCGCATCATCGCCAGCGTCGAGTCCTTCTTCGGATTGAACGCCTCGAGCGGATCGGCAATGAACAGCAGGTTCAACGTGGCTCCCCGCCGCCGGGCTTCGAACGGCGGGTTTGCCGTGTCGATCGCCGATACGGGCGGCGGCGCGGTTTTACACCGCGGGCGCCTCGGCCGCCCAACGCGCGTGGCGGGCGTTCCGACGCGTCTCCCGAGTCGGTGTGTGATGCGCGCCGGCACCAGTCATCGACGAATGTGTGCGCACGCTATAAACCGACCGCCGCGCCCCGGCCGCGGTCGGCGCGCTTGAGTTTTGGGTGACCCTCGGCTAGCATTCGCGTTTCGCAATTCAGGGTGGTTCCCGTGGTTCGGATCGGTGCTGCCCCGGCGCGCAGTCAACAGCGGCGAGCGTGGCAGGCGGCCCGGCAGGCGGTAGCGGCGTCGACGCCCCGCCCCGCGCCCCACCGACGGCCGGCGTTGCGCGCCCGTCCCGCGGCACCGCCACTGGCGCCGGGCGCCCCACCCACTCCATTCCGCTGCCGGGGCTGCGACCACCCCGACAGCCACCGATTTCGGCTGCGCCCCCTGCCTGCGCCAGCGCGCCGGTCGGCGCCCCGCACCCCCGTCTCAACCTAGGAGGATCGCGACCATGGAGTTGCAGACCATCCGCCCCAACCTCGTGCAGGCGATACGCGCGTATCGGGTCGACGACCTGATGCGCGCCGCCGAGCTGGCGGGGCAACACTTCCTGTACGCCAACCTTTCATCGGCGCAATCGAAACAGGACGTGCTCGACGGCCTGGCGGCTTCGTTCCACTTTCCCGCGCACTACGCGAAGAACCTCGACACGCTGTTCGACGGCCTGACCGACACGGTCGCCAAGGCCGGCGCGCAGCCGGGATTCGTCGTCGTCCTCGAACAGATCCCGGACGGCCCGCGCTTCGACCGCGACGCCCGCGAGCAACTGCTCGAAGCGTTCCGCGACGCCGCCGACTACTGGGGCGAGCGACGAATACCGTTTCGCTGTTTCTATTCTTTTCGGTAGCCCGCTCCCAGGAAATCGGGTCATGGGAGCGGGCGGCGGAAGCGGCCCAAACGACGACGGCGGCGAAGCCCGCGGTCAAGGTCGTGCCGAAGAACGGCACCAACCCCAACTTCGGCATGAACCTGCCGATGATGAGCAGCGCGTTCGACACCGCGGCCTGGCTCAGCGCCGCTTGACGCGCCGGCGCGCGGCCTAGGCTCGAGACGCGACCGCTCTTCGCGCCAGCGCGACGTATTCGGCGACCGGCACTTCCTCGGCGCGGCGCTGCAGGTCGAAGCCGCCGTCGACGCCGTCGGCGGCGAGCCGCGCGCCGACGGTGTGGCGCAGCAGCTTGCGTCGCTGCGAAAACGCGAGCGCGACGAGCATCGCCAGCCGGTCGGCGTCGACCGACGCATCGCGCGGCAGCGGCCGCATTCGCACCACCGCCGAGCGCACCCGCGGCGGCGGCGCAAAGGCTGCCAGCTCGACGTCGAGCACCGCTTCGACCGCGTAGCGCCACTGCAGCATCACCGTCAGCCGGCCGTAGTCCTTGCCGCCGGGGCGCGCCGCAATGCGGTCGACGACCTCTTTCTGCAGCATGAAGTGCTGGTCGGCGACGACGTCACCGGCGGCCAGCAGCGCAAACAGCAGCGGCGTCGATACGTTGTACGGCAGGTTGCCGAAGACGCGCAGCTTCGACCCGGCCGCGGCAGCCAGCGCCGCGTAGTCGACGCGCAGCGCGTCGCCCTCGACGAGCGCGAGCCCGGGCACGCCGCGCCACCGCGCCGCGAGGTCGCGGTCGACCTCGATCGCCGTCAGCGCGCCGGCACGCGCGAGCACCGGCCGCGTCAGCGCGCCGTGGCCGGGGCCGATCTCGACCAGCGCCTGGCCGGGCTGCGGGTCGATCGCGGCGACGATCGCGTCGACGACCGCCGGGTCGACGAGGAAGTGCTGGCCGAAGCGTTTGCGTGCGACGGGGAACCCGGCGCGCGACGCGGGGCGCGCCGGCCCGGCGCGCGTCACGACGGCGGGTCGCGCATCTCGACGTAGGCGCGCGCGCGCAGCTCGCGGATCCAGTCGACGTAGGCCTGCTCGAACTTCTGCTCGCGCAACGCGGTGCGCAGCTGCTCGCGGACCTGCCGCGGGTCGACGGTGGCGGTGCGGCGGTCGAGCACCTGGATCAGGTGC
>CBDUBX010000312.1:0-3260 GCA_965365495.1 uncultured Burkholderiales bacterium | reverse complement strand
TCGGGCTGCTGAAGGGCATCAGCGTCAACTACTTCAGCGGCGAGCCGGTGTCGCGCGCCGAAGCGCGCGAGGTCGGCGAGGCGTGGGCGCCGTTCCGTTCGGTGGCCACTTGGTACATTTGGCGCAGCCTCGACCCGCTGCCGGTGAGCTATTGACGCGACGCCGTTGCCGATGACGAAGAAGCACTTCCTGGAGTTCGAGCAGCCGATCGCCGAGCTCGAATCGAAGATCGACGAGCTGCGCTTCGTGCAGAACGAATCGGCGGTCGACATCTCCGACGAGATCGACCGCCTCGCGGTGAAGAGCCAGCAGCTCACGCGCGACATCTATTCGCGGCTGACACCATGGCAGGTGACGCAGATCGCGCGCCATCCGCAGCGGCCGTACACGCTGGACTACGTCGCCGAGCTCTTCACCGACTTCCAGGAGCTGCACGGCGACCGCCACTACGCCGACGACGTGTCGATCGTCGGCGGGCTGGCGCGCTTCAACGGCCAGCCGTGCATGGTGCTGGGCCACCAGAAGGGCCGCGACACCAAGGAGCGCACGCTGCGCAACTTCGGCATGAGCCGCCCCGAGGGCTACCGCAAGGCGCTGCGGCTGATGAAGCTGGCCGAGAAGTTCGGCCTGCCGGTGTTCACCTTCGTCGACACGCCTGGCGCCTATCCCGGCATCGGCGCCGAGGAGCGCGGCCAGAGCGAGGCGATCGGCCGCAACATCTTCGAGATGGCGCAGCTCGAGGTGCCGATCGTCGCGACGATCATCGGCGAAGGCGGTTCGGGCGGCGCGCTGGCGATCAGCGTCGCCGACCAGGTGCTGATGCTGCAGTTCAGCGTCTACTCGGTGATCTCACCCGAAGGTTGCGCGTCGATCCTGTGGAAGACCGCCGAACGCGCCGCCGACGCCGCCGAAGCGCTCGGCATCACCGCGCACCGGCTCAAGGCGCTCGGCCTCGTCGACAAGATCGTCGCCGAGCCGGTTGGCGGCGCGCACCGCGACGTGCCGTGGATGGCGGCGCAGCTGAAGCGCGCGCTCGGCGACGCGCTGCGCCACGCGTCGGGGCTGGCGCCGCGCGAACTGCTCGAGCGGCGCTACGAGCGGCTGCGCGGCTACGGCCGCTACAGCGACACCAAGGAAAGCTGACCCGTGGTCGGCAGCGCCACCGCGCGGACCGCGGCGGTGGCCGCCGGCGGCGCCGCGCCGCGACGGGTCGGCGTGGCCGCCAGCGGCGGGCGCGACTCGACCGCGCTGCTGCATTGCACGGTGCGCGCAGCGCGATCGGCGGGCGTCGACGTCGTCGCGCTGCACGTCCACCACGGCTGGATGGCCGAAGCCGACGTCTGGCAAGCGCGGGTCCGCGACCAGAGCCGGCGCTGGGGCGCCGGTTTCGCGGCACGGCGGTTGACCACGCGGCCGGCGCAAGGCGACAGCGTCGAGGCTTGGGCGCGGCGCGAGCGCTATCGCGCGTTGTCCGACATGGCGCGCGATGCCGGCTGCAGCGTCGTGCTGCTCGCGCACCACCGCGCCGACCAGGCCGAGACCTTCCTTCTGCAAGCCCTGCGCGGCGGCTTCGTTTCCGGCCTTGCAGCGATGCCGCGGGTGGCGGTGCGCAACGACATCGTTTTCGCTCGACCGTGGCTCGACCTGCCGCGGCGCGCAATCGAGCATTACGTTGCGCGCCACCGGCTCCGCCACGTCGACGACGCGAGCAACGTCGACCCGCGCTATGCGCGCAGCCGGCTGCGCAGCAACGTGATGCCGGCATTGACGCACGCCTTCGCCGATGCCGAGGCCACGCTGGCGCTGGCCGCGCGCAACGCCGCGCAGGCGAGTGCGCTGGCCGCCGAGGTGGCCGCGGTCGACGTGCCGCCGCTCGTCGATGCCGCCGGCTCGCTGCTCGTCGAACGATGGTCCGCGCTGCCGCCGGCGCGTCGCCGCAACGCGATGGCCGCGTGGCTGGCGGCGACCGCGCCCGGCGCGGCGACGCACGCGCTCGTCGAACGCCTGCTCGCCGAACTGCCGGGCCGACACGCGGCGCGCTGGCCGGCCGGAGGCGCCGAGCTGCGGCTGTACCGCGGGCGGCTGACCGCGGCGGCGGCAGCTGCGGTGGCGCCGTTCGACTCGGCACGGGGCGGGACGGCGCTTGCGTCGCCGCTGCCCGACCTCGACCGCGAAGGCGACTACGCGATCGCCGGCTGGGCCGGCCGGCTGCAGGTGCGGGCAGCAACAGCGCACGGCGCACCGCCGGTGGCGCTGCGCGGCCTGCGCGCGGCGGCGCGCACCGGCAGCGAGCGCTTCTGCCTCGCCGCCAGCGGCGCGCCGCGCAGTCTGAAAAAGCAGTTCCAGGCACGCGGTGTCGCCGCATGGCAACGCGGCGGGCCGCTGCTGTTCGCCGGCGACGGATCGCTGGTGTTCGCGTCGGGCCTCGGCGTCGACGGCCGCTGGCAGGCCGCGCCGCATGCACCACAGTTCGCGCTGCGCTGGGTGGCCGACGAGCCACGCTGACGAGACCTTCGTTCGCGCGTTCGGCGCGAGCGACGCTCGCCTAGAATTCCGCGGTTGTGCGCAGCAGCAGGGTTGCGCGACTCGGATCTGCAGCGCATGGCCCTGATCGTTCACAAGTACGGCGGCACCTCGATGGGGTCGACCGAGCGCATCCGCAGCGTCGCTCAACGCGTCGCGAAATGGGTTGCGGCGGGGCACCGAATGGTGGTTGTGCCGTCGGCGATGAGCGGCGAGACCAACCGCTTGCTCGGGCTCGCGAAGGAGCTGATGCCGGCCGCGACGACGGAGAAGGCGCTGCGCGAGCTCGACGCCGTCGCCGCCACCGGCGAACAAGTGTCGGTCGGGCTGCTGGCGTTGGCGTTGCAGGCGCAGGGGGTCGACGCGGTCAGCTACGCCGGCTGGCAGGTGGCGGTCCACACCGACAGCGCGTACACCAAGGCGCGGATCACGCGCATCGACGAAGAGCGGCTGCGCGCCGACCTCGACGCCGGGCGCGTCGTCATCGTCACCGGGTTTCAGGGGCTCGACGCCGCGGGGAACGTGACGACGCTCGGCCGCGGCGGCAGCGACACGTCGGCGGTCGCCGTCGCTGCGGCGCTGAAGGCCGACGAGTGCCTGATCTACACCGACGTCGACGGCGTTTACACCACCGACCCGCGGATCGTCCCCGAAGCGCGGCGCCTGGCGAGCATCAGCTTCGAGGAGATGCTCGAGATGGCGAGCCTCGGCAGCAAGGTGCTGCAGATCCGCTCGGT
>CBDUBX010000311.1:0-3264 GCA_965365495.1 uncultured Burkholderiales bacterium | reverse complement strand
CGTCGCGACGTCGCCGGCGACGCCGCCGGCGCCGCTCGGGTCGCTGGCGTTGAACGCCATCACGCAGGCCGGCGGCGCGTCGACCGCGTCGTCGTCGCCCGCGTCGGCCGGTGGGGGGTCGTGGGTCATCGCAAGAGGGGGGCTGCGGGCGGGCGGGGGAGGGTGGGTCGCGTCGGCTGCCGGCGCGACGGACGGCCGGCGAAGTCGCGACCGACGGGCCGTCGCGGCGGGCGGCGTCACGGCTTCGGCACGAACACCGCCGTCTACAATCCAGCCGCATTGTAGTGAGCCCCGTCCGACCCCCCGTGAGCGCTGCGCGTACCTGGATGTGCCTGATCTGCGGTTGGATCTACGACGAGGCGGCAGGCGATCCGGAGCACGGTCTGGCGGCCGGGACGGCCTGGTCGGACGTGCCGATGAACTGGACCTGCCCCGAGTGCGGCGCGCGCAAGGAAGACTTCGAGATGGTCGAGATCTAGCGCCGGCGCCGCGCCGCGAGGAGAACCGCGCTTGGAACACGACGCCGCCGCGGCCCCGGCCGCCCCGCCGGGGGCCAAGGTGCTGGTCATCGACGACAGCAACACGATCCGCCGCAGCGCCGAGATCTTCCTGCGCCAGGGCGGTCACGACGTCGTCCTCGCCGAAGACGGATTCGACGCGCTGGCCAAGGTCAACGACCACGCGCCCGAGCTGATCTTCTGCGACATCCTGATGCCGCGGCTCGACGGCTACCAGACCTGCGCGATCATCAAGCGCAACCCGCGCTTCGCCGCGGTGCCGGTGATCATGCTGTCGAGCAAGGACGGGTTGTTCGACAAGGCGCGCGGCCGCATGGTCGGCTCCGAGGACTACCTGACCAAGCCGTTCACGAAGGACCAGCTGCTGCGCGCCGTCGAATCGCACCGCCGCAGCGCCGCCTGAGAGTCGCCGAAGGAAGCTCGATGCCCATCCGCCGTATCCTCGTCGTCGACGATTCGAAGACCGAGCTGCACCATCTGTCGGACGTGCTCGGCAAGCGCGGCTACGACGTGCGCACCGCGCACAACGGCGACGAGGCGCTGCGCCGGCTGGCCGAGGAGAAGCCCGACCTGATCCTGATGGACGTCGTGATGCCCGGGCAGAACGGCTTCCAGCTGACGCGGTCGATCACCCGCGACCCGCGCTACGCCGACGTGCCGGTGATCATGTGCACGAGCAAGAACCAGGAAACCGACAAGGTCTGGGGCATGCGCCAGGGCGCGCGCGACTACATCGTCAAGCCGGTCAACGGCGACGAGCTGGTCGCCAAGATCCGCGCGTTCGACTGACGCCGTGAGTCGACCGGCTGCGCAGTCCGCTCGCGACGGTTTTCTTCGCGGCTTCGAATAGTTGGATCGCCGGGTGGCCAACCGCGAAGCGCTGCGCGAACTGCAGACCCGGCTCGCCGAGCGGCTGCAGCGCGCGCGCACTGAAGCGCCGGTGGCATCGTGGCTGGCGCTCGAGTGCGCCGGCGCCGGGCTGCTGGTGCCGCTGGCGCTGGCCGGCGAGATCTTCGCCGTCGGCACGCTGACGCCGGTGCCGCACACGCGGCCTTGGTTCCTCGGCGTGGCCAACCTGCGCGGGCTGCTGCACGGCGTCGTCGACCTCGCGGCGTTCCTCGGGCTGCGCGCGCCGGTCGCCGCCGACGCGGTCCCCGACAGCGCGCGGCTGCTGGCGTTCAACGCGTCGTTCGGCGCGCACTGCGCGGTGCTCGTCGACCGCCTTGCCGGGCTGCGCAGCGCCGGCGCGCTCGCCGCCGCCGACGCCGGCGACGCGCCGCGGCCCGACTTCGCGACCGCGGTTTGGACCGACGGCGACGGCCGGCGCTGGCAGGAGATCGACCTGGCCGCGCTGGCGCAGCACCCGCAGTTCGTCGCCATCGCTTCCTGAACCCACCGACGCCGCCGCCGCACGAAAGACGCCCATGAGCTTTCTGGACAGGATCAAGGCCGCCAACCGCGACCGCGCCGACGCCGAGGTGTCGCGCCCGGCCGCCGGCTTCGAAGCCGCGACGCAGAGCGACAACCCGATGGAGGCGACGATCCGCCTCGGCAACAGCACGCTGTCGCCGCCGACGCTGCAGGACGACTCGTCGATCATCTCGGAAGCCGCGCCGTCCGAGCTCGCGACCGAATTCCACGAGGCGCGCCGCGCCGCCGGCGACGCCGACGCGGCGGCGTTCGACAGCGGGCTGCCGCTGATCGGCCGCTGGTCGCTGCCGGCGCAGCAACGGCTGCTCGTGCTGCTGTTCGTCCTCGGCCTGGCCGGGCTCGGCATCGGCGGCGTGATGGCGGTCGCAGCGAGCCAGCGCGGCACGGCGCAGGTCGCCGCCGCGGCGCAGGCGGCGACGCAGGCGCAGCGGCTGGCCAAGGCGTCGCTGCAGGCG
This sequence comes from uncultured Burkholderiales bacterium, assembly GCA_965365495.1. Classification (GTDB taxonomy): domain Bacteria; phylum Pseudomonadota; class Gammaproteobacteria; order Burkholderiales; family Burkholderiaceae_C; genus Rubrivivax. Next base: position 860 of record CBDUBX010000311.1, on the reverse strand, counting down.
CTGGCCGGCGCGGCCGACGCCTACCCGCAGGTCCAGGCCAGCGCCGACGTGCTGGCGCGCAACGTGCGCAGCCTGCGCTCCGGCGGCGGCGACGTCGCCGCGGTGGCGGCCGAGCTGCAGCCGCAGATCGACGCGCTCGCGCCGTTGGTCGACCGCGCCGAGCGCAACGCCGCCCTGCTCGTCGCGCAGCAGCCGGCGCTGATCCAGGCGGTGCAGGCGCAGACCGCGGTCGCGCGCCGCCGCACCGACCTGAACGGCGCGGCGCAGCAGGTGCTGGCCGCGAAGCGCGCGACCGGCGCGCTGCCCGGCGAGATCGCCGCCGCCGAACGCCTGGTCGCGGTGACCGAGCGGCTCGGCGCTCCGGCCGCGACCGGCGCGGCGTCGGCGCCGGCGGCGACGGTCACCGCCGACGTCGCGGAACTTCGCTCCGCCGCCCGCGCGCTGCTCGACGGCGACGTCGAACAGCGCATCGCGCCGCCGCGCGACGCGGCGTCGCTCGATGCGCTGAACCGGCTGATGCAGCTGTCGGGCAGCGTCGACGCGCTGATGTCGCCGTCGGCGCTCGACGCCGCGCGCGCCGCGCAGGCCGAGATCGTCGCCGACTCCGAGCCGCTCGCCGGCGGGCTCGAATCGCTGCAGCAGTCGCTCGCCGACAGCGGCGGCGCGCTGTCGGGTCCGCGGCTGGCACTGGCGCTCGGCTCGGGGCTGCTGCTGCTGCTCGGCGGCTTCGGCCTGCTGCGCGTGTTTGTCGTTGACCAGACCAACCGCTCGAAGGTCGCCGACGCGCAGCGCCGCCAGGCCGAACGCCAGGAGCAGGAGGCCAAGCGCGTCAACGACGCCAACCAGGCGGCGATCCTGCG
>CBDUBX010000310.1:0-3267 GCA_965365495.1 uncultured Burkholderiales bacterium | reverse complement strand
GGTAGCTGGCCGGGCCCGGGTTGGCGCCGGCCGATTCGGGCCCGACGCGCAGCCGCGCGCCGTCGAACCGCAGCAGCGACCCGCCGCCGGCGGCGACGGTGTGGATGCTCATCATCGGCGCGCGCATCCGCACGCCGGCGACCTGGGTTTCGAAGGCGCGCTCGAACGTGCCGGCGTAATGGCTGACATCGGTGCTGGTGCCGCCCATGTCGAAGCCGACGATGCGGTCGTGGCCGGCGGCGACCGCGGTGCGCACCATGCCGACGATGCCGCCGGCCGGACCCGACAGGATTGCGTCCTTGCCCTGGAAGCGGTGCGCCTCGGTCAGCCCGCCGCTGCTCTGCATGAACGACAGCGCCACGCCGGGCATCTGCTGCGCGACGCCGTCGACGTAGCGGCGCAGGATCGGGCTCAGGTAGGCGTCGACGACGGTCGTGTCGCCGCGCGACACGAACTTCATCAGCGGGCTGACTTCGTGGCTCGCGCTCACCTGCGTGTAGCCGATCTCGCGCGCCAGCGCCGCCGCCGCGGCCTCGTGCGCGGTCCAGCGCCAGCCGTGAAGGAAGACGATCGCGCAGCTCGCGTTGCCGGCGTCGAACGCCGCCTGCAGGTCGCGCCGCAGCGCTGCGGTGTCGAGCGCGCGCAGCACGTCGCCGTCGGCGGTGACGCGCTCGTCGGCCTCGACGACGCGCTCGTGCAGCAGCTCGGGCAGCACGATGCGGCGATCGAACAGCCGCGGCCGCGCCTGATAGGCGATGCGCAGCGCATCGGCGTAACCGCGCGTCGTGACGAGCAGCGTGCGCGCGCCGCGGCGCTCGAGCAGCGCGTTCGTCGCCACCGTCGTGCCCATCTTCACCGCTTCGACGCGATCGGGCGTGATCGGCTCGCCTCGCGCCAGCCCGAGCAGCCGGCGGATGCCTTCGACCGCGGCGTCGGCGTACTGCTGCGGGTGGTCGGACAGCAGCTTGATCGGGTGCAGCGTGCCGTCGGGCGCTCGGCCGACGACGTCGGTGAAGGTGCCGCCGCGGTCGATCCAGAACTGCCAGCGCGGCGCGGCGGGGTCGGTCATGGCGCGATTCTGGGGGGAGTGGCCCGGTCGGGTCGCCGCCACCGCGCGGCGCGTCGGGGCAAGACCCGGCGGGCGCCGCATTCGGCACGGCCTATGCTTGCCGCCTCTTTGTCCGTCACCGGGAGTTCTGCATGCGCTTTCCATCCTCGTTGCTCGGCGCCGCCGCGGCGCTGGCGCTGGCCGCTGCCGCCGCGCCGTCGGTCGCGCAGACCCAGTGGGACCTGCCGGCGGCCTACCCGGCCACCAACTTCCACACCGAGAACCTCGTGCAGTTCGCCAAGGACGTCGAATCGGCGTCGGCCGGCAAGCTGAAGATCACCGTGCACGCCAACGCGTCGCTGTTCAAGGCGCCCGAGATCAAGCGCGCGGTGCAGGGCGGGCAGGCGCAGATCGGCGAGATCCTGCTCGTCAACTACGCCAACGAGTGGCCGCTGTTCGGCGTCGACGGGCTGCCGTTCCTCGTCGACAGCTACGCCGAGGCGATGAAGCTGTGGCGCGCGCAGAAGCCGCTGCTCGACAAGAAGCTCGCCGAGCAGGGGATGTTCGTGCTCTACGCGGTGGCGTGGCCGCCGCAGGGCATCTACACCAAGAAGCCGGTGACGTCGGCAGCCGACCTGAAGGGCATGAAGTGGCGCGCCTACAGCCCGGCGACGAGCCGCATCGCCGAGCTCGTCGGCGCGCAGCCGGTCACGGTGCAGGCCGCCGAGCTGAGCCAGGCGCTGGCCACCGGCGTCGTCGAGAGCACGATGACGTCGGGCGCGACCGGCGTCGACAGCAAGCTCTACGAGAGCCTGAAGTACTACTACGACACGCAGGCCTGGCTGCCGAAGAACGCGGTGATCGTCAACAAGGCGGCGTTCGACGCGCTCGACGCGGCGACCAAGGCCGCGGTGATGAAGGCCGGCGCCGACGCCGAGGCGCGCGGCTGGGCGGCGAGCGCCAAGGTCAACGTCGACACGCTCGAAAAGCTCAAGGCCAATGGGATGCAGGTGCTGCCGCCGCCGCCGCAGCTGGCCGCCGACATGAAGAAGGTCGGCACGACGATGCGCGACGAATGGCTCGCCAAGTCGGGCGCCGAGGGTCGTCAGCTCGTCGACGCGTTCTCGGCGAAATAGGTGTCGGCGCCGGCTTCCGCCACCGCCGCGACGGCGGCGCCGTCGCCGGCGCGGCGCGCGCTGAACGCGGTCTACGACGCCGCGGCGGCGCTGGCCGCGCTGTGCATGTTCGGACTGCTGGCGATGGTGCTGCTGGCCATCGCCAGCCGGCTGCTGCACTTCCACGTCCCCGGCACCGACGCCTACGCCGGCTACCTGATGGCCGCGGCCGGCTTCCTCGCGCTGGCGCACACGCTGAAGCGCGGCGAGCACATCCGCGTCACGCTGGTGCTGACGATGCTCCGCGGCCGGGCGCGGCGCGCGCTCGACGTCTGGGCGCTGGCCGCCGGCAGCGCGCTGGCGCTGCTCGCCGCGTGGTACAGCGCGCGGCTGGCGTGGCAGTCGCACGCGTTCAACGACGTGTCGACGGCGTCGGACGCAACGCCGCTGTGGCTGCCGCAGCTGTCGATGGCGGCGGGCACCGCGATCCTCGCGCTGGCGCTCGTCGACGAGCTCGTGCTCGCGCTCTCCGGCCGCCCCGGCATCGCCGCGACCGCGGCGCGCAGCGAATGACGCGCCGGCCGCGGGTGGGCGCTTGACCGGCGGCGTCGCGGTCACGGCGGCGCTGGTCGTCGCGCTGTTCGCGATCCTGGCCAGCGGCGTCTGGGTCGGGCTGACGCTGTCGGGCGTGGCCTGGATCGCGATGGAGGTGTTCAGCTCGCGCCCGGCCGGCGACGCGATGGCGGTGACGATCTGGGGCTCGTCGTCGAGCTGGACGCTGACCGCGCTGCCGCTGTTCGTCTGGATGGGCGAGATCCTGTTCCGCACGCGGCTGTCGGAAGACATGTTCCGCGGCCTCGCACCGTGGATGCAGTCGCTGCCCGGGCGGCTCTTGCACGTCAACGTCGTCGGCTGCGGCATCTTCGCCGCGGTGTCGGGGTCGAGCGCGGCGACCTGCGCGACGATCGGCAAGATGAGCCTGCCCGAGCTCAAAGCGCGCGGCTACCCCGAACGGATGGCGATCGGCTCGCTCGCCGGCGCCGGCACGCTGGGGCTGCTGATCCCGCCGTCGATCATCATGATCGTCTACGGCGTCAGCGCCGA
>CBDUBX010000309.1:0-3274 GCA_965365495.1 uncultured Burkholderiales bacterium | reverse complement strand
CTGCGCGACCGTCGCCGCCGAGGACGGCGCGCGCAACGCGTCGCCCGCCGACCCGTGGGAAGGCGCCAACCGCCGCATCCATGCGTTCAACGACAAGGTCGACGAGGCGTTGCTGAAGCCGGTCGCCACCGCCTACCGCGACGCCGTCCCCGAGCGCGTCCGCCGCGGCGTCGCCAACGTCCTCGGCAACATCGACGACGTCTGGTCGGCGGCCAACCAGCTGCTGCAAGGCAAGGTCCACGCCGGGCTCGACATGGGGATGCGCGTGCTCGTCAACACGACGTTCGGTCTGGCCGGGCTGCTCGACCCGGCGACCGAGTTCGGACTGACCAAACGCAGCGAGGACTTCGGCCAGACGCTCGGCGTCTGGGGGATCGGCACGGGGCCGTACGTCGTGCTGCCGCTGCTCGGGCCGTCGACGCTGCGCGACCCCGGCGGGCTGGTCGTCGACCGCCAGTTCTCGCCGTCGACGCTGCCCGAGACCGGCGCCGGCCAGGGCGCGGTGCTGGCGCTCGAGATCGTCAACGCGCGCACCGCGCTGCTCGGCACGACGCAGCTGCTCGACGCCGTTGCGCTCGACCGCTACAGCTTCACGCGCGACGCCTACCTGCAACGCCGGCTCGACCTCGTCTTCGACGGCGCGCCGCCGCTCGACGACATCTACGACACCGACGACGACGGCGGCGACGCGCAACCGCCCGCGGCCGCGCCGACGGTGCCGGTGACGCCCGGCGCCGCGGCGTCGGCACCGCCGGCCGCCGGTCGCTGACCCCGGCGCGGTATGCCCGTTGCCGCGCCGCCGCGTTGAAGGCGACCGCCCTTCGCCCGTTTTCACCGAAAGGATCACCGTGCCGTTCCCCACCTTCCTCGCCGCCGCCGCCGTCGCGCTGTCGGTCGTCGCCGTCGCGCCGGTGCGCGCCGAGACCGCGCCCGATGCGCTCGTCAAGCAGATCTCGACCGACGTCATCGATGCCGCGCGCGCCGACGCGGCGATCCAGGCGGGCGACGTCAAGCGCGTGCTGGCGCTCGTCGAGACGAAGGTCATGCCGCACGTCAATTTCGAGGTCGTCACGCGGTCGGCGGTCGGCCCGCAATGGCGCGGTGCATCGGCCGAGCAGCGTCAGCGGCTGCAGACCGAGTTCAAGACGCTGCTCGTTCGCGCCTATTCCGGGGCGATGCAGCAGATCGGCGACCAGACGGTCCACGTCACCCGCACGCAACCGGTGTCGGGGTCGACGCAGGTCATCGTCCAGTCCGAGGTGCGCGGCCGCGGCGAGCCGGTCAAGCTCGACTACCGCCTCGACAAGCAGGGCGACGCGTGGAAGATCATCGACGTCAACGTCGGCGGTCTGTGGCTGGTGCAGAACTACCGCACGCAGTTCGCGCAGGAGCTCTCGCGCGGCGGCGTCGACGCGCTGATCCAGGCGCTGGCCGCGCGCAACCAGGGCGGCAAGTAGTGGCCTTCGCGCTGCCGGCGAACTCGACGATCGACCACGTCGCCGAACTGGCGGAGCGGTTGCCGGCGGTGCTCGCCGACGGCGGCCACGAGCGGCTCTCGATCGACGCCGGCGAGCTCGTCGACTGCGACAGCGCGACGCTCGCGCTGCTGCTGCAGGCGCGGCGGCTGGCGCAGGCCGTCGGTGCAGCCTTCGTCGTCGACCGCCCACCGCGCCAGCTGGTGCAGCTGGCGGCGCTGTACGGCGTCGACGCGATGCTCGGCCTCGACGCCGACGACGCCGACGACGCCGCCGCAGGCTGACGCGTCCGCGCCGCGCGCCGCGGCCGGTGTCGGTCGCAGGCCCGACGTGATCGGCCGACGGTCGCGCCCGAGCGCGCCGTCTGCGCGGTCAGCGCTGGTAGGCGCCCGGCACCCAGCGTTCGCGGTCCGCCGGCAGCGGTTCGACGCCGACCGGCCACTTGAATTCGCCCTGCGGCGCGAGGTTGCGACCCGCGACGCTGCGCGGGTCGACGCCGCCGGAACGCCACGTCGACCCCGGCGGCAGCTCGAACGCATAGGTGTCGATGTCGGCGAGCACGTTCGACGCGACCCAGCGGTTGCCGACGAAGTGGCCCCAGGTGTCGGGCCACAGCATCGCCGGCCCGACCAGCAGGTTGTTGACCGCCCAGACCTCGGTGTCGGCCGGCAGCCGGTCGCGGAACACGCGCACGAACCACCCCGGCAGCCAGCCGTAGTGGACGAAGGTGTTGTGCGCGAGGTGCAGCGCGTTGCGGTCCCAGCCGCGGCCTTCCGAACCGTAGGCCAGCACCACCCGGTTCTGCGTCTCCGACCCCTGCCCGATGACGTTGCCGACGACCGTCGCCAGGCCGCCGTTGGCGATCTCGATCTCGTACGAGGCGCCGCCGCGCCGGCCGTCGTGGATGAAGTTGTAGGTGATGACGTTTTCGCGCGCGCGCGACTTGATCATGTGGCCTTCGAAGCCCTGCTGGAAGCGGCTGCCGACGATCGACAGCCGCGCGATGCGGCCGACGTTAAGCAGGTGGTACAGGCCGCCGGCGACCCGCGGCGCGCGCCCGACGACGCTGCGCTCGATCGTCAGTTCGGCGCGCTCGTCGTTGGCGGCGAACACGCCGTGCTCGTTGTCGTAGAACGAACAGTCGACGATGCGCAGCCGGCCGCCTTCCATCCGCACGCCGGCGCCGTTGCCTTCGCTGGAACGTGCGCCGATGAAGTCAAGGTTGTCGATCGTCACGTCGCCGCCGCGCACGAGCCATAGCCCGCGCGCCGCGGTGACCGGGCCGCTGTCGCCGGGGCCGACGACGCGCGGCGACGGTGTGCCGACACCGCGCAGCGTCAGCCGGCGGTCGATGAGGACGAGGCCGCCGGGATAGTCGCCCGGCAGAAGGTCGATCGTGTCGCCGTCGGCCGCCTGGCGCACCGCGTCTTCGAGCGGCAGCGCCGAACCCGGCGGGCCGGCGAGCCAGCGCGCGGCGTGCGCGTTCGGCATCGCGACGCCGCCGGCGAGCAGCAAGGCCGCGAACGCCGCGAAGGCGAGGCGGCAAACGGCGGCGAACGGACGGGTCATCGACGGGCGGCGCAGGTCGCGGCTTCGGGCCGCCCGCAGTGTAGCCACGCGGTTGTCGCGACCTTCGTGTCGCGGCGGCGTCAAAGCGGCAATTGCAGACGCAAGTCGCGCCAGCGCAGCACCGCGGCCTTGGGCTCGATGCGCTCGACGACGACGCCCGGCGCCGCGGTCTCGCCTTCGCGGACGACCTGGCCGTTGATCAGCACGAAGCGGCTCGCGGCGTGGTCGGA
>CBDUBX010000308.1:0-3275 GCA_965365495.1 uncultured Burkholderiales bacterium | reverse complement strand
GACAGCAGGTCGAAGACCTCCTTGACGCCGGCCTTGACGGTGAATTCGTAGCCCAGTTCGATGTCGACGGCGACGGTCATGCGACGGCTCCTCGTGGTTTGACGTCGGTGCGGCGCGCGGCCGGCGGCTTGCGCCGCACCGCGCGGCGCGGGGGATCGGCAACGGCGGGCGCGGGCGCGGCTCGCGCCGACCTTCGGCGAGGCGGCGACGGCTTCGGTGGCATGGCATCGACGACGGCGTCGTCACCCCACGGCAGCATCATCGACAGCCACAGCAGGCGCTCGAACTCGGGCTCGAAGCGGTCGATGATGTCGTGCGGGTCGGGGCACAGGTGGACGTCGGTGATCAGGCCGAACTGCACGCCGCCGCCGTAGCTGAGGATCGAGACGCCGACGCCGATGTCGCCCGACGACGGCACCCAGAACATGTTCTGGTACAGCGTCGCGCCGCAGAACGTCAGCGGCTTCGCCGGCCCCGGCACGTTGGTCATCACCGCGGTCGTCTTCTTCGAGAACAGGCCGACGATCGCGTCCTGCAGCGGCTTGACGAACAGCCCGCTGACGCTGAGCACGGCGAACGCCAGCAGCGGTTGGTAGCTGCCCTTCAGCTCGAGCATCCGCCGGCGCACCGCGTAGACGCGCTCGATCGGGTTGGCGATGCCGATCGGCAGCACCAACGGCGCGAGGCCGAAGCGGTTGCCGAGCTTCCACGCCTCGTCGAGCGGCCGCAGGTTCACCGGCACCATCGCGCGGATCTCCTTGCCTGCCGGGTCGTCGCCGCGTGCCGCGAGGTGGCTGCCGACGGCGCCGGCGACGCACGCGAGCAGCACGTCGTTGACGGTGCAGCCGAGCGCCTTGCCGACGGCCTTCACCGCGTCGAGCGACAGTGGCTCGTTCCACGCCACCGCCTTGCGGCCGCCGGGACGGCCCTTCAACAGCGTCGACGAGTCGTCGGGCATCAGCGCCAGGGCGGCGACGTCGGCGGCGACGCGCACGCCGGTGCGCGCCATGTCGACCGAGCCGAGCAACGGCTGCTGCGGGTGGGCGAGGATCTCGGCGGCCTTGGCCTTGCCGTCGCCGTACAGGCCGACGGCACGCGCGGCCAGCGCCGCCAGCGGGCGCAGCACCGCGTCGTTCAGCCAGTCGCCGTCGTCGTCGGCGTCGCGGCGGCGCGAACGGCGCCGCGGCGGGTCGGCACCGCCGTCGGTGAGGCTCAACATCACCGACATCAGCGCGATGCCGTCGCCGATGCAGTGGTGGATGCGCACGACCATCGCGCTGCCGCCGTCGTAGTCCTCGATCAGGTGGAACTGCCACAGCGGGTGGCGCGCGTCGAGCGGCACCGTGGCGAGCTCGGCGCACAGCCGCTGCAGCGCGCCGCGCGGCGTCTCGCCGGGTGCGGCGTGCAGCGACTTCGGCACGACGTGGCGCGACAGCTCGAACTGCTCGTCGAACGCCCAGTGCGCGCCGACCGCGTCGACGACTGCGCGCTGGCGGAAACGCTCGTACTTCAGCAGCTTGTCGGCGACGCGGTCGCGCAGCGCGTCGATGCCGATCGCCGGGCGCAGCAGCCACACGCCGACGATCAACATCAAGTTGACGTCGTTGTCCATGCGCAGCCACGCGGTGTCGACGCGCGACATGCGGCGCTCTCGTTCGGACATGACGACGGACCTCAAGCGGCGGGCGGATCGATGGGCGGCGCGACGGCGATGCGCAGGCGCGGACCGCCAAAGGGCGGCGACGATGCTGGTTACCATCGCCGCCGTCAAGCGCCGATTTTCACCGAGCACGCAACCGCGAAAGACCGCCATGGCCGACAACCAAGCCGCCTTCGACGCCGCCGTCGCCGACAGCAAGAAGCTGCCCGAAAAGCCCGACAACGCGACGCTGCTGCAGCTGTACGCGCTGTACAAGCAGGCCACCGAAGGCGACGTCGACGGCAAGCGCCCCGGGTTCTCCGACATGGTCGGCCGGGCGAAGTACGACGCGTGGGCGCAGCAAAAGGGCAAGACGCGCGACGAAGCGCAGCGCGCCTACGTCGACCTCGTCGAGTCGCTGAAGTAGCGGTCGCGACGGCGGCCGCGCGCTGCTTCGTCGGCCGCGCGGTTCGCGGCACCGCGGCGCCCGACCGCGCGACGCTCGCTGCGTTCGTCAGCCGCGCGGCTTGCGGCGCGGCGCATCGGCCGCGCGCGGCACCGCGGCGGTCTTGCGCGCCGGCGCGGCGCTGGCGTGCAGCAGCTCGTCGAGGTTCTTCGTGATCTCGCCCTCGATGCGCTGGGCGAACACGCCGAGCAGGAAGCCGAGCTTGGCGTGGAGATCGAAATGGTCGGCGGCGACGACGAGCCGGCCGTCGACGCCGCTGCGCGTGAAGTGCACCGTGTCCTCGGCGTCGCCTTCTTCGACGGTGCAGGCCATCTGGAAGTCGCGCTCGACCTGTTCGGCCCAGCGCCAGGCGACCTTGCGCGCCTTGGCCAGACCGAGCGTGTGGTCGCGGTGGATGCGGATGTCGGGCATCGAGTGGCGCTCCTGCAAGGGTCAGCGCGGGTCGGGCGTGGCAAGCGCGGCGCGGCGCTCGTCGGCGCGCTTGCCGGCGAGCTCGCGCACCGCGGCGTAGAAGCGCGCGAAATCGCCGCCGCTGTCTTCGAACAGCCGCTCGAACCCCGGCGCCAGCGCGTGGTAGGCGCCGAGCACCGCGAACGACGCGTTGTTGGCGCCCGCCACCCAGCCATCGTAGCCGCTGAAGCCGTCGAGCCGTTCGGCCTTCAGCACCGCGTAGTCGGCGCGCATCGCGGCGAACGCCGCCGCCTTGCGCTCGCGCAGCGTGGCGGCAGGCAGGCCGCTCGCGTACAGTGCCTGCAGCCGCTCGCGCCACGCCAGCGCGAACGCGTGAAACGCGCGCCGGCGGCGGTCGAAGACCTGCCACGTCGCGCGCGCGTCGGGCGTGGCCTCGTCGCGCAGCCAGCGTGCGACGCCGATCCGTTCGACCGCGGTCGCGAACGATTCGTTGAACGTGGTGTCGCCGGCGACGTAGACCACGTGGTGCGCGAGCTCGTGGAAGACGAGCCGCGCGAGCTCGGCGTCGGGCCAGCCGATGAACGTGTTGAGCAGCGGGTCGCCGCCGAGCCAGTCGCTCCAGCCGAGCGTGCTGTACGCCGGCACCGGGTAGACGACGGCGTCCCAGCCGGCGTCGCGCAGCGCGGCGACTTCGGCGTCGGCCGCGGCGCGGTCGTAGTAGCCGCGGTAGCCGACGCAGCCGACGACCGGGAAGCACCA
>CBDUBX010000307.1:0-3289 GCA_965365495.1 uncultured Burkholderiales bacterium | reverse complement strand
CCCCATTCGTCGTCGGCGAGCTTGCCGGTGCGCAGGTGCTGCTGGTTGATGCGGCCCAGCGAGCCGACCATCCGCAGCGCCAGCTGCGACGCGCCCATTTCCATCGAGAACACCAGCGCCGGCAGCTCCTCGGCGACGGCGACGTGCTCGGCGATGTTCAGCGCCAGCGCGGTCTTGCCCATCGACGGCCGCGCCGCGAGGACGATCAGGTCGCCCTTCTGCAGCCCGGCGGTCATGCTGTCGAGGTCGTAGTAGCCGGTGCGCACGCCGGTCACGTCCTCGGCGCCGTTCTCGGCGAGCTCGGTGACGCGGTCGAGCAGCGCGACGACGAGCTTGTCGATGCCCTGGAAGCCCTCGCGCTGACGCGCGCCCTCCTCGCCGATCTTGAGGATCTTGGCTTCGGCGTCGTCGAGGATCTGCACGACCGCTCGGCCGTCGCGGTTGAACGCCGCGGTCGCGATCTCGTCGCTCGCCTTGATCAGCTTGCGCAGGATCGCGCGCTCGCGAACGATCTCGGCGTAGCGCCGCATGTTCGCCGCGCTCGGCACGCTTTGCGCCAGCGCGTTCAGGTAGACAAGGCCGCCGCTGTCGTCGGCGCGGCCCTGGCTTTGCAGCTGCTCGAACACCGTGATCACGTCGGCCGGCTTGCTGCGCTGCACCAGCGCGGCGATCGCGCCCCAGATCAGGCGGTGCTCCCAGCGGTAGAAGTCGCTGTCGGTCAGCAGCTCGGCGGCACGGTCCCACGCGAGGTTGTCGAGCAGCAGGCCGCCGAGCACGCTCTGCTCGGCTTCGACGCTGTGCGGCGGCACGCGCAGCCGTGCGACGTCGTCGTCGCGCGACGACGCGACGGGGTCCTGCGGGTCGGCGACGGAGTCGGTCGGCGGGTTCATCAGTGCACCGTAGTCGATCCGCCCGGCGGCAAGGGAGCGGGAAACCGCGCGGCCGGGCGTTGTGGGCAAGCTGTGCAGCGTGCGTGCAGCGGCTGTGGACGAATCGCGGGCCCACAAACGCCGAAGGCCGGCGGGGCCGGCCTTCGACGCTGCGGCGCGCTGTCGACCCTCAGTCGGTCTGCGCGACGACCTGGACCGTGACGTCGACGACGACGTCGCCGTGCGGTGCTACCGCCACCGTGTGGTCGCCGACGGTCTTGATCGGCGCCGCCACGCGCACCTGCGACTTCTGCACCGGCAGCCCGAGCCGGGTCAGCGCGTCGGCGATGTCGGCGTTCGTCACCGAACCGAACAGCCGGCCGTCGACGCCGGCCTTCTGCGCGATGCGCACGGTCTTGCCGGCGACGCTCTCGCCGAGCGTCTGCGCCGCGGTCAGCTTGTCGGCGGCGGCCTTCTCCAGGTCGGCGCGGCGGCCTTCGAATTCGGCGATCGCCGCCGGGGTCGCGCGGCGCGCCATCTTCGACGGGATCAGGAAATTGCGCGCGTAGCCCGGGCGCACCTTGACGACGTCGCCGAGGTTGCCGAGCTTGCCGATCTTCTCGAGCAGGATGACTTGCATGGCGGGCCCCCGTCAGACCTTGTGCTGGTCGGAATACGGCAGCAGCGCGAGGAAGCGCGCGCGCTTGATCGCCGTCGTCAGCTGACGCTGGAAGAACGCGCGCGTGCCGGTCAGCCGTGCCGGCGTGATCTTGCCGTTGTCGCCGATGAAGTCGCGCAGGATGTCGATCTCCTTGTAGTCGATCTCCTTGACGCCGGCGACGGTGAAGCGGCAGAACCGCTTGCGGCGAAACAGCAGCGACTGGCTGTTGCGCTTGGGACGCTTGTCCTTGCCGAACCGGCCTTTACCGCGGGGAGGGGGCATGTCGTGACTCCTGGAGGATTCAATGGGAGGGGGTCGGGTCGGCCGCGGGCGCGACCGACGTCACATGGAACAGCAGGCCGCGGCCGTTGCGCCCGGGCGCGAGAAACCCGGCGAAGACCGCCGGCGCGCCCAGCGCCACCGCCGCCACCGCCTTGGTCACCGCGCCGATCGCGACCGCACGCAATTCGAGCGCGACGCGGCGCGGCTGGCCATCCTCGGTCGCGACCGACGCGTGACGCAGGCCGAAATCGAGCGCCGGCAGTCCGGCCGGGGTGTAGCGCATCGCGGCGCGTTCGACGACGGCGGCTTCGATCTCGAGCCGGTTCAACGGCGGACGTCGCGCGTCAGGCCGACTCGGCCTGGCGCTCCTTGCGCGCTTCTTCGCGCTCGACGGCCTTCATCATGATCGACGGGCTGGTCTCGGCCTTGTCGCGCGCGACGGTCAGGTGGCGCAATACCGCGTCGTTGAAGCGGAACCCGGTTTCGAGCTCGGTCAGCGTCTCGTTGCTGCACTCGATGTTCAGGCACAGGTAGTGCGCCTTGACGAGCTTCTGGATCATGTAGGCGAGCTGGCGCCGCCCCCAGTCCTCGACGCGATGCACGGTGCCGCCAGCGGCGGTGACGAGCGTCTTGTAGCGTTCCAGCATCGCCGGAACCTGCTCGCTCTGATCCGGGTGGATCAGGAGCACGATTTCGTAGTGACGCATAAGGCTCCTTGTGGTTTCCGAAGTTGGAAGCCGCCCCGGGTTGCGTCGGGAAGGGGTGCGGCAAGGAAAAGCCCGCGAGTATAAACCGCCGCCGGCAGGGGCCTCGCGGCGGAGCGCCCGCGGCGCGCGGCCGTGTCGGGGCCACGCCGCCCGCCGCGACCGATCAAACGGCTTCGTCGTCGGCCGGCACGCGCAGGCGGTCGACGAGCGCCCGCTGCTGCGGCGACGGCGGCCGCGCCGCCCAGCTGCCGACGACGAGTGCCGCAGCACCGGCGGGCACCGCGAACACGCCGGCGGCGACCGCGTCGATCCCCCACCACTTCGTGTCGGCGAGCGGCCGCGTGACGCCGAGCAGCGCGCGCAGCACCGGCAGGTTGTGCGCCATGTACCACAGGCACACGCCGATGCCGACGACCATCGACGCGACCGCGCCGGCACGGTTGGCGCGGCGCCAGAAGATGCCGGCGACAAGCGCCGGGAAGAACGCCGCCGCGGCCAGCGAGAACGCCGCGGCGACGAACTGCAGGATGTCGGTGACGCGCAGCGCGGCGATCAGCGCGGCGAGCAGCGCCACCGCCATCACGAGCATCTTCGACGCGATGACGCGGGTCACCGCGTTGGCGCGCGGCCGCACCGCCGGGAAGTACAGGTCGTGGGTCAGCGAGTTGGCGATCGTTAGCAGCAACCCATCGGCGGTCGACAGCGCCGCGGCGAGCCCGCCGGCAGCGACAAGGCACGTCACCCAGTACGGCAGGCCGCCGATCTCCGGC
>CBDUBX010000306.1:0-3289 GCA_965365495.1 uncultured Burkholderiales bacterium | reverse complement strand
TGATCGAGCCCATGATCGAGCTGGCGCCCATGATGTGCATCGCGAAGATGCCGGCATCCATGCTCGGGCCCATCTGCAGCGTCAGCGGCGCGTAGAGCGTCCAGCCCGCGGCCGGCGCGCCGCCGGGCATGAAGAACGACCCGACGAGCATCAGTGCCGCCGGGATCAGCAGCCAGAAGCTCAGGTTGTTCATCCGCGCGAAGGCCATGTCGGCGGCGCCGATCTGCAGCGGCACCATCCAGTTCGCGAAGCCGACGAACGCCGGCATGATCGCGCCGAAGACCATGATCAGCCCGTGCATCGTCGTGAACTGATTGAACAGTTCCGGATTGACGAACTGCAGCCCGGGCTGGAACAGCTCGGTGCGGATGCCGAGCGCGAGCACGCCGCCGACCATCAGCATCGTGAAGCTGAACAACAGGTACATCGTGCCGATGTCCTTGTGGTTCGTCGCGAACAGCCAGCGCCGCCAGCCGTGCGGGTGCGCGTGCTGCTCGGCATCGTGACCGGGCAGCGGGCCGTGGCTGTCGTGGCTCGGGTCGGCGGGGCGGGGCAGGACGGCGCTCATCGGGTACCTCTTGCGTCGATCACGGCGTTCACGGCGGTCACTGGCGGGCGGCGACGATCTGCGCCGGCTGCACCGCGCGGCCGGTCTGGTTGCCCCACGCGTTCTTGGTGTAGGTGACGACCGCAGCCAGGTCGGTGTCGGACATCGCGCGCCACGCCGGCATCGCGCCGTTGGCCGCGCCGTGCAGCACGATCGCGATCTGCGCCGTCGGGTCGTCGGCAAGGACCACCGCGCTGCCGTCGAGCGGCTTGATCGGCCCGGCGCCCTTGCCGTCGGCGCGGTGGCACACCGCGCAGTTCGCGGTGTAGACCTTCTCGCCGCGCGCCACCAGCGCCGCCACCTCCCAGACGCGGCTCGGGTCGTCGGCCGCCGCGGCGATCTTCTTCATCTCGCCTTCGACCCACGCCGTGTAGTCGTCGGCGCTCAGCACACGAACGTGGATCGGCATGTACGCGTGCTCCTTGCCGCACAGCTCGGCGCACTGGCCGTAGAAGTCGCCGGTCTGCTCGGCGCGGAACCACGTGTCGCGGACGAAGCCGGGGATCGCGTCCTGCTTGACGCCGAGCGCCGGCACCATCCACGCGTGGATCACGTCGACCGCGGTGGTCACGATGCGCACCTTGCGGCCGACCGGAACGACCAGCGGGTTGTCGACCTTCAGCAAATAGTCGTCGCCGGCGGGGCGACCTTCGTCGGACATCACGCGGTGCGCGTTGTCGATCGTCGACAGGAACGCGATGCCCTCGCCCTCGCCCTTCAGGTAGTCGTAGCCCCACTTCCACTGGTAGCCGGTGGCCTTGATCGTCAGGTCGGCGTTGGTCGTGTCCTTCATCGCGACGACGGTGCGCGTGGCCATCGCGCCCATCGCGATGACGATCAGAAACGGCACGATCGTCCACGCGATCTCGACGGCGACGCTCTCGTGGAAGTTGGCCGCCTTGTGACCGAGCGACTTCCGGTGCTTGAGGATCGAATAGAACATCACGCCGAACACGGCGACGAAGATCAGCAGGCACACGACGAGCATGAAGCTGTGCAGCCAGCCCTGCTGCTCGCCGATGCGCGTCACCGGGTCGTGCAGGTTCAGCTGGCGCACGCCGGGGCCGCCGGGCAGGTCGGCCACCGCGCGCGCCGCGCCGGCCGCGCACAGCGCGCCGGCGCCGAGCCACCAGGCGGCGCAGCGGCGCGGCATCGAGGCCAGGGTCGTCTTCGTCGTCATCACGTCGTCGGTTCGTGTTCGCGGAAATCCCGCACGATGCGCTGTACGGCGCGCCGCGGCGGGCGGTGCGTGGCGTCGGTGGTCGGTCGTCAAGCGCGACGGGCCCGACTTCCGCGCCGCGCGCCGCCGGCGGCGCTGCCGCGCCCGGCGTTGTCCTTGACCTCGGTCAAAGCGGGGCGATTCTAGCCTTCGCCCCTCGCACCAGCAGCCGGGTCAACCACGGCGTGCCACGTCGCGCAGCCGCGCCCGCACCGCGTCGACGCTCCACGTCGTCGGTGCGTCGCGGCGCGGGCGAGGCGGCGCGGCGAACGCATGGCCGTAGACCACCTCGAACGCGAGCGCGGGCCGGCCGTCGGCGCCGGCGAGCGCGCCGATGCGGCGGTGCAGTGCGTTGCGCCAACGCGGCGTGCGCAGCCCGGCGTGGCGCCGCGGGTCGGCGTTGCCGCCGAGGCCGCGCAGTTCGGCCAGCAGCGCGTCGGCATCGCGCCAGTGCAGCGTCAGCGTCTCCTGGTCCATCACCGGCTCGGCCCAGCCGGCGGCGAGCAGCAGGTCGCCGAGGTCGTGCATGTCGACGAACGGCGCGAACGCCGCGCCCCAACCGGCAGCGGTATACAGGTCGCGCAGCGCCGACAGCGACCCGGGGCCGAGCGTCGAGAACATCAGAAAGCCGCCGTCGGCGGTGGCGCCGCGCCATGCCGCGAACGTGCGCAACGGGTCGCCTTCGAACTGCAGCTGCAGGTTCGACCACAGCAGCTGCGCCGGCGGCGCCGCGGCCGCGGGCGCTGGCGCGCCGAACGCTCGCCGCCACCACGGCGCGCTGTGCGCGGCGCCGTCTTCGCTCGCAAGGTAGCGCCGCGCCCGCGGGTAGGCGCGCGCGAGCACGTCGTCGCTGGCGCCGAGCCTGCCGGCGGTGTCGACGATCACGGTCGGCTGCAGCCGGATCGCCGGCAGCCGACCGGCCATCCGCGCCGCCACTTCGCGGTGCAGCCACGGCGGCCCTGCGGCGCGCGCGAGCCGAGCAGCGATGCGCGCCAGCGCGACCGCGTCGACCGGCCGCGGCGCGCTCGGCGCGACCGCGCCGCGATCGGGGGTCGCGGTCATCGCGTTCAGTATATTGACCGCCCTCTTGTCGCGACCGGGGCGATGCGGCCGACGATGCGCCTGCCGAGCCAGTGCGAGGTCTGCTGCCGGTGGGGCGACGGCTCGGTCTGCGCCGACTGCATCGCGCGCTTCGGCGCGTTGCAGCCGCGCTGCGCGCGTTGCGGCCTGCGGCTCGCCGCCGACGCGCCGGCGTGCGGCGCCTGCATCGTCGACCCGCCGCCGTTCGCGCACACCGTCTGCGCGGTCGACTACGCGTTCCCGTGGGACCGGCTCGTCGCCACGTTCAAGTTCCGCGACCGGCCCGACCTCGGCGCCGCGCTCGCCGAGCGGCTGCTCGCCGCCGTCGCGGCGCAGGCGCAGCCGCTGCCGCAGGCGATCGTCGCCGTGCCTCTTTCGCGGTT
>CBDUBX010000305.1:0-3292 GCA_965365495.1 uncultured Burkholderiales bacterium | reverse complement strand
AGGAGATGCTCGAGATGGCGAGCCTCGGCAGCAAGGTGCTGCAGATCCGCTCGGTCGAATTCGCCGGCAAGTACCGCGTGCCGACACGCGTGCTGTCGAGCTTCACGCCGCCCGACATCGACCTCGACGAAGAGGCCGCGTCGGGCACCCTGATCACCTTCGAGGAAGACGAGAAGATGGAACAAGCCGTCGTCGCCGGCATCGCGTTCAACCGCGACGAAGCCAAGATCAGCGTGATCGGCGTGCCCGACCGGCCGGGCGTTGCGTTCCAGATCCTCGGCCCGGTGGCCGACGCCAACATCGACGTCGACGTCATCATCCAGAACGTGTCGCACAGCGGCCGCACCGACTTCTCGTTCACCGTGCACCGCAACGACTACGCGCGCGCGATGCAGCTGCTGCAGTCGCAAGTGGTGCCGGCGATCGGCGCGGCCGAAGTCATCGGCGACCCGAAGATCTGCAAGGTCAGCATCGTCGGCATCGGCATGCGCAGCCACGTCGGCGTCGCCAGCAAGATGTTCCGCACGCTCAGCGACGAGGGCATCAACATCCGCATGATCACGACCAGCGAGATCAAGACGAGTGTCGTCATCGACGAGAAGTACATGGAACTCGCGGTGCGCGCGCTGCACCGTGCGTTCGACCTCGACGAGGCGGCGCAGGCCTGATCGACGACGGCGGCGCGACCCGCGCTGGGCGCGGGTGCGTCGGTCGCAAGAAGGTCGGACGCGAGGGCCTTGCCGCTAGAATCGGCCGACTTCGCCGGAGTCGTGACCGAGTGGCCGAAGGTGCTCCCCTGCTAAGGGAGTATGTGCCAAAAGCGCATCGAGGGTTCGAATCCCTCCGACTCCGCCAAGCGTTAATGCCCGAGTCAGCGTAGCCCGCGGGAGCGGAGATCCGAGCGCGACGAAGCCGGATGTGACGCGACGTCGCGACGTCGCCGCCGGTCATTCGGCGGCGCCGACCTGCAGCCAGCTCACCTTGCGCCGCGGCAGCAGGTACGCCACTTCGTCCTCGGTGCGCTCGTGTACCGACAGCGATCGCTCGATGCGCAGGTCGGCCTCGCGCGCGAGGTCGACGATGATCGCGTGGCGGCGCGGCACGCCGGGGTCGTAGACCAGCACCTGCGGCCGCAGCGGATCGTCGCTTCCGGCCGCGGCGACGACGACCCCCGACCGACCGTCGGCGAGCTGCACCAGCGAGCCCGGCGGGTACACGCCCATCGCACGGACGAAGCGCTGCAGCAGCGTCGCGTCGAAGGCGGGCGACTCGCGCTTCCACATCGTCGCCAGCGCTTCCGACGGCGACAGGCTGCGCCGCGCGTCCGACGGGTTGACGAGGTTGTCGAAGCGGTTGGCGATCGCGACGATGCGCGCGGCCAGCGGGATCGCCGTCCCGGCGAGCGCGTCCGGCCAGCCGCTGCCGTCGGCGCGCTCGTGGTGGTGCAGCACGGCAAGCAGCGCGTCGCGCGGCACGCCGCCGGCGCGCTGCGCGATGGTCGAGCCCGCGCGGCAGTGGCCGCGATAGATCGTTTCCTCGAAGCGGCTGCGGTCGGCCTTGCGCAGCAGCGACGGGTCGATCGTCGCCTTGCCGATGTCGTGCAGCAGCGCGCCGATGCCGACGGCGCGCATGCCGTCGGCGTCGAGCCCGGCTTCCTTGGCCAGCAGCAGTGACAGCGTCATCACCGACAGCGCGTGGGCGTAGCCGATGTCGGCGTGCCCTTTCTCGCCGATCAGCGCCAGCGCGCTTTCGGCGTCGCGCATCAGCACGTCGGTCGACTGCGCGCTGACCGCGGCGAGCTGCGCGGCGCAGGTGTCGGGCGTGGCCTCGAAGCCGCGGATCGCCGCGCCGACCTCGCGCGCCGCGTGGACGTAATGCGCATTCGCCACTTCGAGCCGCCGTCGCAGCACCTGCATCGCGCGTTCGCGCGCCTGCTTGTCGGCGAGCTGGCGCGCCATGGCCGCCGCCGCTTCGGCGCGCCGTCGCAGCTCGTCGGCGCTGGGCGGCGCGGTTTCGACCGCGCGCGCCAACGGCGGCACGCTGCACCGCGCCAGCTCGCAGAACAGCGGGAGGTGCGGCAGCGCCGCAAGCTGGCGCACCTGTTCGTCGTCGGCGATCACGAACGAGCCGCGCAGGAACGGGTGGTCCATCCAGTGGCCAGCCAGGCGCACGTGGACGCCGGGGCGCAGCTGGCGGGCGTCGATCGCAACCTCGCCGGGCCTGGGAGTGGCGACGGCGGTGTCGTCGGTTCGCGAATCGGCGCGCATGCCGAAATTGTGCCGGCTCGCCGCGTGGGCGCCGTCACCGAGCAACGCAGGAACAGACCTTGCCGCCGGTGCGCCGCGTCGAGCGCCGACCCGTCGAGTCCGGCGGAGGCCGGCGCCGAGGCTGTCGATCCCATGTCGATCGTTACCCGCACAGGGCAGGCGCCGCCGCCGCTGACACGCACCGCGTTCGGCGAACGCTTCCGCGCTCGCTTCTTCGACCCTGCCTTCGACGCTGAGCGTGAATCGCTCGCGCGCATCGAAGAAATCGCGTGGCAGGCTTACGACGAAGGCCGCAAGGCGCCGGTGACGGTGCGGGCCGGCAGCGACTTTGCCGACCCCGACTACGACCTGTCGCGCAAATGGGTCGACACGCGCCGCGCGCTGCTCGATGCACAACGGCGCTGGGCCGACCCGCAGACGCGGTCGCGCGTGCTGCTGGTCAACGCATCGCCGCGCAACGACGGCACCTGCCCGGGCGAGATCTCCAAGACGTGGCGGCTGACGAAAGTCGCGCGCGACGTGCTGGCCGAGGGCGGCATCGACTGCGACCTGCTCGACCTGAGCCTCGTCACGTCCGACTACGACCGCCACATCCACCCGTGCAAAGGCTGCGTGTCGACTGCGATGCCGCTGTGCCACTGGCCGTGCAGCTGCTACCCCAACCACGCGAGCGGCCAGACCAACGACTGGATGGCCGAGATCTACGAGCGTTGGGTCGCGGCGCACGGCGTGCTCGTGATGACGCCGACGCATTGGTACCAAGTGAGCAGCCCGCTGAAGTTGATGATGGACCGTCTCGTTTGCGCCGACGGCGGGAATCCGGATCCGACGCTGACGTCGGGCAAGAACGCCGACAAGGCCAAGCAGGTCGAACTCGGCGGCTGGGACTATCCGAAGCACCTCGCCGGGCGCGCCTACGGTGTCGTCGTCCACGGCGACGTCGCCGGCATCGAAGGCGTGCGCCGGTCGCTGTGCGACTGGCTCGACTGGATGGGGCTGATCGACGCCGGCGCGCTGGCGCGGCT
>CBDUBX010000304.1:0-3298 GCA_965365495.1 uncultured Burkholderiales bacterium | reverse complement strand
GCCGGCGCGATGTCGACCGTCGGCAGCAGCGTGCGCACCGGCTCGACCAGCGTCGGTCGAGGCCCGACGTCGGCGCGTTCGGGCAGCCGCGTGCGTTCGCCGCAACCTGTCAGCCCGACGGTCGCGCCGAGCAGCGCGGCCCACGCAGCGAAGCGCGCGGTCGGCGTCATGCGCCGACGAAAAACGCGTCGCGGTCGGGTTCCGCGGGTGTCGAGATCGACCGCAGCGTGTCCTCGACGCCGGCCGGCTGGCGTGCCGCGAGGTCGCCGAGCGACACGATGCCGACGAGGCGGTCGTTCTCGTCGACGACCGGCAGGCGACGGATGCGTACCACCGACATCTGGCGCAGAACCTCGGCCGGCGTGTGGCGCGGCGAGCAGCAGCGCACCTTGTCGCTCATCACGACATCGACTTCGGTCCGCGCCGGGTCGAGCCCCGCGGCGGTGGCGCGTACCGTGATGTCGCGGTCGGTGACGATGCCGAGCACGCGCGAGCCGTGGCACACCGGCAGCGCGCCGACGTTGAGCTCGTCCATCAACTGCGCGGCGCGTTGCAGCGTTTCGTGCGGGCCGATCGTGATCGGGTTGCGGGTCATCAGGTCGGCAATCAGCGCCATGCGGCGGATCGGCAATGCCAGTGCCCGCTTCGCCGCCACCGGCGCGCGCAGCGCACGACGCGGCATCGCTCTTGCCTCGTCGCCGAGCGCGGCGCTTGCCGCGAAGGAGCCGAGATGGTCGACGGGGTGGTGCGCCGGCAGGCAATGGGAGCGGTGCGATGAGCGCCCAGGACGACGTCCTGGCGCTGCTGACGCGCCAGCACCGAGAAATGGAATCGATGCTCGAGTCGCTGCTCGACAGCAAAGCCGAGGACGAGCGCGCGGCGCTGCTGGCGCGCGCCGGCGACGAGCTGACCGTCCATGTGTCGGCCGAGGAGCAGGTGTTCTATCCGGCGGTGAAGGAAAAGCGGACCGAAGACATCCTGCTCGAGTCGCTCGAGGAGCACCTGTCGCTGAAGCGGCTGCTCGCCGACCTGCTGGCGCTCGCGCCATCGGACGTGACGTTCGAGCCCAAGTGCAAGGTGCTCGAAGAGCAGACGCGGCACCACCACAAGGAAGAGGAAGAGCACCTCTTCCCGAAGGTGAAGAAGCTGCTTGACGACGACGAACGCGCGGCGCTCGGCCGCAAGGTGCGCGCGCACGAGGACGCACTGCGGCAGAGCGGCAATCCGCGCTGCGAGGTACCGAACCAAACCGACGCCGCCGAGCCGCTGGTCGGCAGCGAGTCGCGGCCGGGTTGACGTCGCGTCGGGTTGGAGGCCGATCGCGATCGACGTGCGGATCACCGCGGCGAGTCGACACAGCGCGCGTTTGCCGCAAGCCACTGCGAACGCGGTGGCCGAGTGATGCGACCCGGCGCGCGTTGCCGGCAAGCGCCGCCGATGCGACTGCCGTGCCGGCAGCGGCGACGAGTGGTGCCCGCCACTCGCCGCGAATGTGGGGCCGAATGTGAGGCGTTACTCGCCGACGTGGACGACGAGCACCGATCCGCGGTCGGCCGCGTGCTCCATCATCTGGAACAACTCGCCGAGCGTGATCACGCGGTCGTCTTCGGTGCGCGCGACCTCTTGCTGCTTGCGCAGCGCACGTTCGGCTTCGGCGACCGCGTGGGCGCGCGCCGCCGCGGCTTCGGCGGTGACGCGGGCGTTGTGGTCGTCGCGGGCGGCGATCACTGCCGCCGTGTCGCCGATTTCGCCGGCCGGCGTCACCCGGCCATCGGCGCGCGCAGCAAAGAGTTCATTGCGCACCGCGGCGCGCGACGTCGCGCTGTCGGCCGCGGTGTCGGCATTACCGGCGTAGGCCGACGCTGCCCAGCCGGCGGTTGCGAGCGCCATCGTCGAAACGGTGGCCGCCAGCCAGCGGTCGAGGCGGGCGCGACGGGCGATCGGGGTGGGCGGGCTCTTCATCGAGGTCTCCTGAAGGATCGGCGGGACGCCGAACCGTGAATCCATCGTCGCGCGGGCGGCGGGCCACTCGTGTCGTCGGTCGACATCGCCGCGCGTGGGCGACCCACCGAAGGCCGTGTCGGCGAAGACCCCGTGGCGAAACATCTGCAAGCGCCTCGTCACAAGCCATGTGGGTTGCGGCTGACACGCGAGCGGCTTGCACACCGATGGCTGGCCTTGGCAAGCCAGCCATGCTGCGCGCATGGAATCTGCAACCGCGCCGCCGCGCGGCGCCGCTGCGCCGTCGCCGGCGACTTCATCGAAGAACGACCGGCCGGCGCGTCGACGCCGTTGGCCGTGGGTCGTTGGCGGCACCGTCGGCGCCGTCGTCGCAGCGGTGGCGATCGGCGAAGCGATCGAGTGGCCATTCCTGCGCGCGCCGCTGCAGTCGACGATCGCGCGCGCGGCCGGCGTGCCGGTCGCGCTCGACGGCGACTTCGGCGTGCGTTTCATCGTCCGGCCGCACCTGCGCGTCGGCCATTTGCGCGTCGCCGCCGGCGGCGGCGTCGACGTGCCGCACCTCGTCGACGGCAACGACCTGCGCGTCGACTGGCGCTGGCGCGACCTGTGGCACTGGCGCCGCGAAGGCGTGCTGCGCGTGCATGCACTGCACGCCGGCGAGCTCGACGCGCACCTCGTGCGGGTGGCCGACGGCCGCGCCAGTTGGCAGCTCGGCGCGCAGCGGCCGCGCGACCCGGAAGACGACGCGAAGAAGGCGCTCCCGCGCGTCGGTACGCTGGTCGTCGGCCGCGGCGTCATCGTCTACGACGACGCGCCGCTGGCGACAAAGCTGCGCGTCGAAGTCAGCGGCCGCGAAGGCGACGCGGTCGCGGCGCAAACCGGCACCGACGGCGGGTCGGCGGCGTCGACCGTCGGCTACCGCGCCACCGTCGTCGGCCGCTGGCAGAAGCTGCCGCTCGACCTGGCGATCGTCACCGGTGCCGCGTTGCCGCTCGTCGAGGACGTGCTCGCCGGCGAGGAGATGCGGATGGCGCCGCTGCGCGTCGAAGGCCAGGCCGGTGCGGCGAAGGTGTTCTTCGACGGCCAGGCCGGCGCGCTTCTCGGCGCGCGCAAGCTCGACGGCGCATTGCGCATCGGCGGCCCGTCGCTGGCGCAGGTCGCCGAGCCGCTCGGTCTGACGCTGCCGCGCACGCCGCCGTTCGACCTTCGCGGTCGCATCGCGCACGACGGCACGGTGTGGCAGCTGGGTGTCGAGCGCGCGACGATCGGCAAGAGCGCGCTCGACGGCGACTTCCGCTACGACACCGCGGCGACGCCGCCGCACCTCGGTGGCCAC
>CBDUBX010000303.1:0-3320 GCA_965365495.1 uncultured Burkholderiales bacterium | reverse complement strand
TGTTCGAGCCCGGCGACGACGTGCTGATGGCCGACCCCGGCTACCCGTGCAACCGTCACTTCGTCGCCGCCGCGGGAGCGCGGCCGGCGCTCGTCGCCGCCGGCGCCGACGCGCGCTTCCAGCTCGCCGCGAGCGACGTCGCCGCGCGCTGGACCGACGCGACGCGCGGCGTGCTGCTGGCGTCGCCGAGCAACCCGACCGGCACGTCGCTGTCCGCCGCGGCGATGGCCGACGTCGTCGGTGCCGCCGTCGCGCGCGGCGGCGTGGCGATCGTCGACGAGATCTACCTCGGCCTGAGCTACGACGCGGCGTACGGGCGCAGCGTGCTCGCCACCGTCGACGCCGCGGCGCGCGGATCGGTCGTGGCGATCGGCAGCTTCAGCAAGTACTTCGCGATGACCGGCTGGCGGCTCGGCTGGCTGGTGCTGCCGCGCGAGCTCGTCGCGCCGGTCGAGAAGCTGGCGCAGAACCTCTACATCTGCGCCAGCAGCATCGCGCAGCATGCGGCGCTGGCGTGCTTCACCGCCGAATCGCTGGCCGAGACCGAGGCGCGGCGCGACGCGTTCCGCGCGCGCCGCGACGTCGTCGTGCCGGCGCTCGACGCGCTCGGGCTGCACGTTCCGGTGCCGCCCGACGGCGCGTTCTACGCCTGGTTCGACTGCTCGCGCCACGCCGGCGACAGCTGGGACTTCTGCGCCCGGCTGCTGCGCGACGCGCACGTCGCACTGACGCCTGGGCGCGACTTCGGCCCGGCGTTCGCCGAGCGCTACGTGCGGCTGTCGTTCGCCAACAGCCTGCCGAACCTGCAGACCGCGCTGGCGCGGATCGGCCGCGAGCTGCAGCGATGACCGCCGCGGCCACCGACGGCGCGCCGTTCTCGATCGCGCTGCGCGTGTATTGGGAAGACACCGACGCCGGCGGCGTCGTCTTCTACGCCAACTATCTGAAGTTCTTCGAACGCGCGCGCACCGAATGGCTGCGCGCGCGCGGCGTCGAGCAGCAGGTGCTGCGCGAGACGAGCGGAGCGATGTTCGTCGTCAGCGACGTGCACATCCGCTACGTCGCGCCGGCGCGGCTCGACGACCGGCTCGACGTCACCGTCGTGCCGCTGAGGAGCGGCAGCGCATCGCTGCACGTCGCGCAGCAGGCGCGCCGCGGCGACGTGCTGCTGGCCGAAGGCACGATCCGCATCGCCTGCGTCGACGCCGGAACCTTCCGCCCGCGGCGCATTCCGACCGACCTGCTCGAACCCGACCGTTGCCGATGACCCCGACCCAGGACCTGTCGATCACCGCGCTCGTGCTGCAGGCGAGCTTCGTCGTGCAGCTGGTGATGGCCGGGCTCGCGATCACGTCGCTGACGAGCTGGACCGTGATCTTCACCAAGGTCTTCGCGCTGCGCAACGTGAAGCGCTCGAACGACGCTTTCGAGCGCGACTTCTGGTCGGGGCGCAACCTGACCGAGCTGAACGCCGCGGTCGGTGCGAAGACCGAAACCGCGCCGCTCGAGCGCATCTTCGCCAGCGGCATGCGCGAGTTCCTGAAGCTGCGCGAGAAGCGGCTCGACGCTGCGGCGCAGCTCGACGGCGCGCGGCGCGCGATGCGCGCCAGCCTGCAGCGCGAGGTCGACGCGGTCGAGAGCCACCTGAGCTTCCTCGCGAGCGTCGGTTCGGTCAGCCCGTACGTCGGGCTGTTCGGCACCGTGTGGGGAATCATGCATGCGTTCGTCGGCCTGTCGAACATGACGCAGGTGACGCTGGCCACCGTCGCGCCCGGCATCGCCGAGGCGCTGGTGGCCACGGCGATCGGGCTGTTCGCGGCGATCCCCGCGGTCGTCGCCTACAACCGCTTCGCGCGCGACATCGACCGCATCGCGATCCGCCTCGAGTCGTTCATCGAGGAGTTCAGCAATATCCTGCAGCGCAACGCCGCGCAGGGCGCGGCCGGGCCCGGCGCATGACGACGGCGGCGCGTTCGATGTTCGGTTTTGCGCAACGGTGCCTGCCGGCGCACCGCGGCCGCTGACATGCCGCAGGTCGTCTCCCGCGGCGCGCGCGGCCGGCGCTCGATGAACGAGATCAACATGGTGCCGTTCATCGACGTGATGCTGGTGCTGCTGATCATCTTCATGGTCACCGCGCCGCTGATCACGACCGGCGTCGTCGACCTGCCGACCGTCGGCCGGGCGTCGCAGCGCCCCGACCGCGTCGTCGAGGTCGTCGTCGCCGCCGACGAGGCGTTGCGCGTTCGCGTCGACCAGGGTGCGCCGGCGGGCGTCGCGCTGCGCGAGCTCGCCGCGCGCGTGCGCGAGGCGCAAGGCGACGCCGCCGATGTCGCCGTCGTCATCAGCGCCGACCGCGGCGTGCGCTACGAAGCCGTCGTCAAGGTGATGGACACGTTGCAGCGCGCCGGCGTGCGGCGCGTCGGGCTGGCGGTGCAGCAAGGCGGGCGGTGATGCGCGCCGCCGCCGAGCGCGACCCGCTGCTGCCGCCGGAAGGCCGCGGCACCGCGCGCGGCGCGGCGCTGGCGGTGGCGGCGCACGCGGCGCTGCTGCTGGCGCTGACCGCGGCGGTGAACTGGCGCAGCCGGCCGGCCGAGACGGTCAGCGCCGAGCTGTGGGCGGCGGTGCCCGAAGCCGCCGCACCGGCTCCGCCACCGCCGCCGCCGCCGCCGCCACCACCGGCACCGGCACCGCGCCCGGCGCCGCCGCCGGCGCCGACCGCCGCCGACATCGCGCTCGAACGCGCGCGCGAGCAGGCGCGGGCCGACGCCGCGCGCGAGGCCGAGCGCCAGCGGGCGGCCCGCGAGCAGGCGCAGCGCGAGGCCGCACAGCAAGCGGCGCGCGAGCGGGAACGCGCGGCCGCCGAGCGCGCCGAGCGCGAGAAAGCCGAGCGCGAACGCCGCGACGAGGAAGCGCGCGCGGCGAAGGCGGCGCAAGAGAAAAAGGCGCGCGACGAGAAGGCCCGCCGCGAGCGCGAGACGCGCGAGCGCGAAGCGCTGATCGCGAAGCAGCGCGAAGCGACGCTCAAGCGCCTGCTCGGCCAGGGGCCGACGAGCGACGCCGCCGGCAGCGGCCGCGGCGCGCGCAACGCCGGCCCGTCGGCGAGCTACGCCGGACGGCTGATCGGCGCGGTGCGACGCAACATCGTCTACACCGGCGAGGTGCCGGGCGACGTCGTCGCGACCGTCGAGGTCGTCGCCGCGCCGGGCGGCAGCGTCGTCTCGCGCCGCCTCGTCAAGAGCAGCGGCCACGCCGACTGGGACGAAGCGGTGCTGCGCGCGATCGACCGCACCGGCGCGCTGCCGCGCGACACCGACGGC
>CBDUBX010000302.1:0-3337 GCA_965365495.1 uncultured Burkholderiales bacterium | reverse complement strand
GCGCTGACCACCGCCTGGACCTTCGACCTGAAGGACGACGACGTCTTCTGGTGCACCGCCGACATCGGCTGGGTCACCGGCCACAGCTACATCACCTACGGCCCGCTGGCGCTCGGCGCGACCGAGGTCGTGTTCGAAGGCGTGCCGACCTACCCCGATGCGGCGCGCTTCTGGAAGACGATCGAGCGCCACAAGGTCACCGTGTTCTACACCGCGCCGACGGCGATCCGCTCGCTAATCAAGGCCGCCGAAGGCAACGACGCCGTGCACCCCAAGCACAGCGACCTGTCGAGCCTGCGCATCCTCGGGTCGGTCGGCGAGCCGATCAACCCGGCCGCGTGGGAGTGGTACTACCAGCACGTGGGCGGCGGGCGCTGCCCGGTGGTCGACACGTTCTGGCAAACCGAAACCGGCGGCCACGTGATCACGCCGCTGCCCGGCGCGACGCCGATGGTGCCGGGGTCGTGCACGCTGCCGTTTCCCGGCATCGCCGCGGCGGTCGTCGACGAGACCGGCGCCGACGTGCCGGACGGGCAGGGCGGCATCCTCGTCATCAAGAAGCCGTGGCCGAGCATGATCCGCACGATCTGGGGCGACCCCGACCGCTTCGTCAAAAGCTACTACCCGCCGGAGCTGAAGGGCTACTACCTCGCCGGCGACGGCGCGATTCGCGACAAGACGACCGGCTACTTCACGATCACCGGCCGCATCGACGACGTGCTCAACGTCAGCGGCCACCGCATGGGGACGATGGAGATCGAAAGCGCGCTCGTCGCATGCACCGACCTCGTCGCCGAGGCCGCCGTCGTCGGCCGGCCCGACGACACCACCGGCGAAGCGATCTGCGCATTCGTCGTGTTGAAGCGCAACCGCCCGGCCGGCGACGAAGCCAAGAAGATCGCCGCCGAACTGCGCAACTGGGTCGGCAAGGAGATCGGCCCGATCGCCAAGCCGAAGGACATCCGCTTCGGCGAGAACCTGCCGAAGACGCGCAGCGGCAAGATCATGCGCCGGCTGCTGCGCAGCATCGCCCGCGGCGAGAAGATCACGCAGGACACGAGCACGCTCGAGAACCCGGCGATCCTCGAGCAGCTCGGGCAGACGTACTGACCGGTCGACGGATCGGCGCGCGGCGTTCAACGGCGTAGGCCGGAAGCGCTGAACGCGGCGCCGCGCCGCCGCGCGTTGCGCGGCGCCGACGCGCTACATTGCGCCGAAGGAGGCCGCCATGCCGCTGGTCATCGTCGGGGTGCTGTTGATGCTGGCCAAGGTGGCCGACCTCGGTCCGGTCGGCGGCTGGTCGTGGTGGGTCGTCGCCGCACCGTTCATCGCCGCCGCTGTGTGGTGGCAATTCGCCGACGCGAGCGGCCTGACGCGCAAGCGCGAGATGGACAAGATGGAGCGCCGCAAGTCCGAGCGGCGCGACAAGGCGCTCGAATCGCTCGGATTGCGAACGCGGCGCGACGGCAGACCGCCGCCGCGCCACCCCGACGGCCACAAGCTCGGCGAAACCGCCGACCCGACGCAGGCCAGCCGCGGTGCCGAGCCCCCGCGGCGTGAGCCGCGGCTGTGAGTTCGGCTGAGCCGCGGCTGTGAGTTCGGCGTGAGCCGCAGCTGTGAGTTCGGCGCGAGCCGCGGCTGAAAGTTTCGGCGTGAACCGCGGCTGAACTTCGGCGCGAGCCGCCGCGGCGAGACCGGCGCGCGCCGCGAGGGTGCGATCGTCGCCGCGCCGCGGACCCGGCTCAGCCGCCCGCCGTCGCGTACCCGTCGAGCACCGCGCCGCGGCTCGCGCTGCTGGCGTTGAACGCGAACTTCGCGAGCACGCCGCGCATGTAGCGCGGCGGCGGCTCGCGCCACGCGGCGCGGCGCTGCTCGATCTCGGCGTCGTCGACATCGAGCTGCAGCAGCAGCCGGTTCGCATCGATCGTCACGCGGTCGCCTTCGCGCACCAGCGCGATCAGCCCACCGGCCGCGGCCTCGGGCGCGACGTGGCCGACGACCATGCCCCAGGTGCCGCCCGAAAAGCGCCCGTCGGTGACGAGGCCGACGCTCTCGCCGAGCCCGGCGCCAATCAGCGCGCCGGTCGGCGCCAGCATCTCGGGCATACCGGGGCCGCCCTTCGGGCCCAGGTAGCGCAGCACCATCACATCGCCGGCGACGATGCGCCCGGCCATGATCGCCGCGAGCGCGCTCTGTTCGTCGTCGAACACGCGCGCCGGGCCGGTCATCACCGGGTTCTTCAACCCGGTGATCTTGGCGACGCAGCCTTCCAGTGCGAGGTTGCCTTTCAGGATCGCCAGGTGGCCGTGGGCGTAGATCGGCTCGGTCACCGCGCGGATCACGTCCTGGTCGGTGCGCAGCAGCGGGACGTCGGCGAGGTTGTCGGCCACCGTCCGGCCGGTGATCGTCAAGCAGTCGCCGTGCAGCAGGCCGGCGCCGAGCAGCTCCTTCATCACCGCGGGGATGCCGCCGGCGCGGTGCAGATCGACCGCCAGGTAGCGGCCGCTCGGCTTCAGGTCGCACAGCACCGGCGTGTTCGCACGCACGCGTTCGAAGTCGTCGATGTCCCACGCGACGCCGGCGGCGTGGGCGATCGCCAGGAAGTGCAGCACCGCGTTGGTCGACCCGCCGATCGCCATGATCACCGCCACCGCGTTCTCGATCGACTCGCGGGTGACGATGTCGCGCGGCTTCAGGTCGGCCTTCACCGCGGCGACCAGCGCGCGCGCCGCGGCGCGCGTGTGCTCGACGATCGGATCTTCGACGTTGGCCATCGTCGACGCGTACGGCAGGCTCATCCCCAGCGCCTCGAACGCCGAGCTCATCGTGTTGGCGGTGTACATGCCGCCGCACGAACCGCTGCCGGGGATCGCGCGGCGCTCGATCTCGCGAAAGTCGTCTTCGCCGAGCCGGCCTGCGCTGTACTGGCCGACCGCTTCGAAGACGCTGACGATGTTCAGGTCCTGGCCCTTGTACTTGCCCGGCAGGATCGTGCCGCCGTAGACGTAGATCGCCGGGACGTTGGCGCGCAGCATCCCCATCATGCCGCCGGGCATGTTCTTGTCGCAGCCGCCGATCACCAGCACGCCGTCCATCCACTGGCCGCCGACGCAGGTCTCGACGCAGTCGGCGATGACCTCGCGCGACACGAGGCTGTACTTCATCCCCTCGGTGCCCATCGCCATGCCGTCGGAGATCGTCGGCGTGCCGAACACCTGCGCGTTGGCGCCGGCTTCCTGCAGCGCGTCGACCGCGGCGTCGGCCAGCCGCTGCAGCCCGGAATTGCACGGCGTGATCGTGCTGTGGCCGTTGGCCACGCCGACCATCGGCTTGCCGA
>CBDUBX010000301.1:0-3344 GCA_965365495.1 uncultured Burkholderiales bacterium | reverse complement strand
TCGCACTCGTCCTCGTAGGTCGAGTACATGTACGCGGTGTCGGTCGCGAATTCGGCGGCGCAGGTGTCGACGCGCTTGTAGACCGGGCGCACGCCCGCCGCGTGGCGGCGCTCGCGCACCGCGTGCTGATCGACGCCGAGCAGCCTGGCCAGGCGCAGGTCGGAATAGCCCTTGCGCTTCAGGTAACGCAGTTCGTCGGCGGTCAGGCCGGCAAGGTCGCGGCCGCGCAGCTGCTGCTCGACACCGACCAGCTCTTCGATCTGCGCCAGAAACCACGGGTCGATCGCCGTCTCGTCGAACACCTCATCGAGCGACATGCCGATGCGGAACGCGTCGGCCACGTACAGCAGCCGCTCGGGGCCGGGGTTGCCGATCTCCTCGACGATCTCGTCGCGGTCCGACGGCCGGCACGCGGTGCGTTCGGTCAGGCCGTCGATGCCGGTCTCCAGGCCGCGCAGCGCCTTCTGCAGGCTTTCCTGGAACGTGCGGCCGATGGCCATCACCTCGCCGACGCTCTTCATCTGCGTCGTCAGGTGCGGGTCGGCGGCGGGGAACTTCTCGAACGCGAACCGCGGCACCTTGGTCACGACGTAGTCGATGCTCGGCTCGAAGCTCGCCGGCGTGGCGCCGCCGGTGATCTCGTTGCGCAGCTCGTCGAGCGTGTAGCCGACGGCGAGCTTGGCCGCGACCTTGGCGATCGGAAAGCCCGTCGCCTTCGACGCCAGCGCCGAGCTGCGCGACACGCGCGGGTTCATCTCGATGACGACCATCCGGCCGTCCTTCGGGTCGATCGCGAACTGCACGTTCGAGCCGCCGGTCTCGACGCCGATCTCGCGCAGGATCGCGATCGACGCGTTGCGCATCAGCTGGTATTCCTTGTCGGTCAGCGTCAGCGCCGGCGCCACGGTGATCGAGTCGCCGGTGTGGATCCCCATCGGGTCGAGGTTCTCGATCGAGCAGACGATGATGCAGTTGTCCGCGCGGTCGCGGACGACTTCCATCTCGTACTCCTTCCAGCCGATCAGGCTCTCCTCGATCAGCAGCTCGCGCGTCGGCGACAGGTCGAGGCCGCGTTTGCAGATCTCGTCGAACTCGTCGGGGTTGTAGGCGATGCCGCCGCCGGTGCCGCCGAGCGTGAAGCTCGGCCGGATGACGACCGGAAATCCCGCACCGCCGGTTTCGTCGGCGATGCGCCGCTGCACCGCCAGCGCTTCTTCGATCGAATGCGCGATGCCGCTCTTGGCCGAGCCGAGGCCGATCGACGTCATCGCGTCCTTGAACTTCAGCCGGTCCTCGGCCTTCTCGATCGCGTGCTCGTCGGCACCGATCATCTCGACGCCGTATTTGGCGAGTACGCCGTGGCGGTGCAGGTCGAGCGCGCAGTTCAGCGCGGTCTGTCCGCCCATCGTCGGCAGCAGCGCGTCGGGGCGCTCCTTGGCGATGATCTTCTCGACCACCGGCCACTGGATCGGCTCGACGTAGGTCGCGTCGGCCATCTCCGGGTCGGTCATGATCGTCGCCGGGTTGCTGTTCACGAGGACGACGCGAAAGCCCTCCTCGCGCAGCGCCTTGCACGCCTGCGCGCCCGAGTAGTCGAACTCGCAAGCCTGGCCGATGACGATCGGCCCGGCGCCGATGATCAGGATCGTTTTCAGGTCGGTGCGCTTGGGCATCGCGTCACGCCCCCCGCGACAGCGCGGCCTGCGGCGCCGGGGCCGGGCGCACGCGCGAACCGCGCGCCGCGCCGACGCCCTCGTCCATCCACGCGACGAAGCGGTCGAACAGGTAGCCGATGTCGTGCGGCCCGGGCGACGCCTCGGGGTGCCCCTGGAAGCACAGCGCCGGCCGGTCGGTGCGCGCGAGCCCCTGCAGCGTGCCGTCGAACAGGCTGACGTGCGTCGTGCGCAGGTGGTCGGGCAGCGTCGTCGGGTCGACCGCGAAGCCGTGGTTCTGGCTCGTGATGCTGACGCGGCCGGTGTCGACGTCCTGCACCGGGTGGTTGGCGCCGTGGTGGCCGAACTTCATCTTGAAGGTCCGCGCGCCGCTGGCCAGCGCCAGGATTTGGTGGCCGAGGCAGATGCCGAAGGTCGGCAGCCCGCAGTCGACGAGTTCGCGCGTCGCTTCGATCGCGTAGTCGCACGGCGCCGGGTCGCCGGGGCCGTTGCTGAGGAAGATGCCGTCGGGGCGCAGGCGCAGCGCGTCGGCGGCCGGCGCCGTCGCCGGCAGTACCGTCACGCGGCAGCCGCGCGTGCTCAGCATCCGCAGGATGTTGCGCTTGATGCCGTAGTCGTAGGCAACGACGTGGTAGCGCGGTGCGTCGAGCCGGCCGTGGCCCCGGCCGAGCTGCCAGACGGTCTCGGTCCATTCGTACGGCTCGGCCACCGACACCTCGCGCGCCAGATCGAGGCCGTTCATCGACGGCGCCGCGCGCGCCGCGGCGACCGCTTCGGCGACATCGGCGTCGCCGACGACGTGGCCGGCATCGAACGCGACAATGCAGCCGTTCTGCGCGCCGCGGTCGCGCAGCGCGCGCGTCAGCCGCCGCGTGTCGACACCGGCAATCGCCACCGTCCCTTCCCGCTGCAGGTACTCGAATAGGCTGGCGGTGGCGCGGAAATTCGACATCCGCGGCGGCACGTCGCGAACGACCAGACCCGCGGCGTGGACCTTGGCGGCTTCGGCATCCTCGTCGTTGACGCCGGTGTTGCCGATGTGCGCGCAGGTCAGCGTGACGATCTGCCGGCAGTAGCTCGGATCGGTCAGGATTTCCTGGTAGCCCGTCATCGCGGTGTTGAACACCACCTCGCCGACGGTCCGCCCCGGTGCACCGACGCTCGTGCCGAAAAAGGCGGCGCCGTCGGCAAGCGCCAGCAGCGCGGGGGCATGGGGCGGGATCAGCAAGCGAAGGGCTCCGAAAAGGCGGCTCGGCGGCCGCGACGACCCACGACGGCCGTGCCGGGGGCGGTGCGCAGACAAACCTGCTGAGTTTAGCGATGCGAGGTGCGCGGTTTCCGGGGTCGCCGAACCGCCGCCTCGGCCGCGCCCGGTAAGCTCGCTGGCCGGCTCCGCCCGATTGTCGCCGCGTCGGTGGCCCACGAGGATCACCGCGTCGCCGCCTTTTCGCCGTTGCCGGTGGGGCCATCGCACGCCGCGTGCCGGAACTTAGAATCCCGCATCGGCTCGAAAGCGCCGTTTTCCTTCGGACAGGAGATGACGATGAATCCCAACGTGCAGAACTACCCCGCGTACGCCGGCGGTGGCGCCGTCGCGGCCGAACGCAACCGCGTCCTGCGCAACACCTACTGGCTGCTCGCGCTGTCGATGGTGCCGACCGTGCTCGGCGC
>CBDUBX010000300.1:0-3354 GCA_965365495.1 uncultured Burkholderiales bacterium | reverse complement strand
GCTTCGTCGTCGTCGTCATCGGCGGCATCGGCTCGATCCGCGGCGCGCTGCTCGCCGCGCTCTTGATCGGCTTCGTCGACACCTTCGGCAAGGTGCTGCTGCCGCAGGCCGCCGGCGTGCTCGTCTACCTGCTGATGGCGGCGATCCTGCTGTGGAAGCCCGACGGGCTGTTCAAGGCGGGGTGACGGTGGACCGCGCGATCGCCTCTGCGCCGGCCGCCCGGTCGTCGGCGCGTCCGGATGCGCCGTCGACGGCGGCGACCCGGTCGCGCGCCGCGCGCCACGGCACGATCGACCGCGGCGCAGCGGCCTTCGTCGCGCTCGCCTTTGCGCTGCTCGCCGCGGTGCCGTTCGTCGGCGGCGAATTCGCCGTCGGCTTCGTCGCCAAGGTGATGGTCTACGCGATCTTCGCGCTGAGCCTCGAGCTGCTCGTCGGCGGCACCGGCCTCGTGTGCTTCGGCCATGCGGCGTTCTTCGGCATCGGGGCCTACGGCGCGGTGCTGTTCGGCCCCGAATACGACCCGGCGCCGCTGTTCGTGCTGCTGGCAGCGTGCATCGTCGCCGCTGCGGCGTACGCGCTCGCGGTCGGCGCGCTGTCGCTGCGCACCCGCGGCGTGTACTTCATCATGGTCACGCTGGCGTTCGCGCAGATGGCGTACTACGTCGTCCACGACACGCCGCTCGGCGGCGGCACCGACGGCATCTACCTGATGGCCAAGCCGACGCTCGGCGACTGGCTCGACCTCGGCGACGGCCGCACGCTGTACTGGTTCACCTGGGCCGCGCTGCTGGCCACCTTCGCCAAGCTCGCGCTGTTGCGCCGGTCGCGCTTCGGCCGCGCGCTGGCGGGCATCCGCGTCAACGAGCAGCGGATGCGCGCGGCGGGGTTCTCGACCTATCCGTACAAGCTCGCGGCGTTCACCGTCTCGGGCGGCGTCGCCGGGCTCGCCGGGTTTCTGTTCGCGGTCAAGGACGGCTACGTCAACCCCGAGATGCTGAGCTGGCACCTGAGCGGCGCGGTGCTGATCATGATCATCCTCGGCGGTATCGGCCACCTGCGCGGCGCGCTGATCGGTGCGTTCGCGTTCGCGCTGCTGCAGGAGTTCTTCAAGTCCGAAGCGGTGTTCGGCGCGTTCGCGCGCCACTGGAGCTTGGGCTTCGGCCTCGCGATCATCGTCAGCGTCGCGCTGCTGCCGCGCGGGCTGGTCGGCATTCCGGCGCAGTGGCGCGCGTGGCGCGCGCGCCGCGCGGCGGCGGGCACGGCGGCGGCGGGCGGCGATGGCTGAGGCGCTGCTCGAAGCCGACGCGGTGACGCGCCGCTGGGGCGGGCTCGTCGCCGTCGACCGCGTGTCGATCGCGCTGCCGCCGGGCGCCGTCCACGCGGTGATCGGCACCAACGGCGCGGGCAAGTCGACGCTCGTCAACATCCTGTCGGGCGAGATCGCCGCGTCGTCGGGGCGCGTGCGGCTGCTCGGCCACGACGTGACGCAATGGACCCAGCCGCGCCGTGCCCGCGCGGGGCTCGGCCGCAGCTACCAGCGCAACACGATCTTTCCCGGCTTCACGGTATTCGAGAACTGCCGGCTCGCGGCGCAGGCGCGCGTGCAGCGGCCGTGGCAGTGGTGGTCGAGCGCGGCGAACTGCACCGCGAGCACGCGCGTCGCTTACGACGTCGCCGAACGCACCGGGCTGGCCGACCTGCTCGACCGCGACGCCGGTCTGCTGAGCCACGGGCAGAAGCGCCAGCTCGAGATCGCGATGTGCCTGGCGGGCGACCCGCGCGTGCTGCTGCTCGACGAACCGCTCGCCGGGATGGGCGCCGAGGAGACCGACCGCATGCTCGCGCTGCTCGACGCGCTGCGCGCCGACCACGCGATCCTGCTCGTCGAACACGACATGGACGCGGTGTTTCGCATCGCCGACCGGATCACGGTGATGGTCGACGGAGCGGTGATCGCGAGCGACACGCCGGCCGCGGTGCGCGCCAACGCCGCGGTGCAAGCGGCCTACCTCGGGCACGCCTGAGATGGGTGCGGCAGCGCCATCGGCCCCCGCGGCGTCGCGTGCTGCCGCGGCATCGACCGCCGCCGCGGCCGAGCCGCTGCTGCAGGCGCGCGGCGTCCACGCGTGGTACGGGTCGAGCCACGTGCTGCACGGCGTCGACCTCGACGTCGCGCGCGGCGAGACCGTCGGCCTGCTCGGCCGCAACGGCATGGGCAAGAGCACGCTGATCCGCACCGTGCTCGGCCATGTCGCGAAGCGCCAGGGGCGCATCGTCTTCGCCGGCCGCGACCATTCGCGGTCGCGGCCGCACCAGATGGCGCGCGCCGGCATCGCCTACGTGCCCGAAGGCCGCGGCGTGTTCGCCAACTTGAGCGTGCGCGAGAACCTGCTCGTCGCCGCTCGCCCGGGCAGCGGCGGCCGCGCCGACTGGCCGCTCGACCGCGTGCTCGCGACGTTCCCGCGGCTCGCCGAACGCTTGCAGCACCTCGGCGGCCAGCTGTCGGGCGGCGAGCAGCAGATGCTGTCGATCGGCCGCGCGCTGACGACGCACCCGGACCTGCTGATCCTCGACGAGGCCACCGAAGGGCTGGCGCCGCTGATCGTCGCCGACATCTGGCGCGTCGTCGGCGAGATCCGCACGAGCGGCATCGCGACGTTGATCGTCGACCGCGATTACCGCCGCGTCCTCGCCCACGCCGACCGCGCGGTCGTGCTGCAGAAGGGCACGGTCGTCCTCGCCGGCGACGCCGAGACGCTCGCCGACGGTGGCGAGTTGCAGCGGTATCTGGGGCTGTAGCGGCGCAAGTC
This sequence comes from uncultured Burkholderiales bacterium, assembly GCA_965365495.1. Lineage (GTDB taxonomy): Bacteria > Pseudomonadota > Gammaproteobacteria > Burkholderiales > Burkholderiaceae_C > Rubrivivax. The sequence continues at coordinate 544 of CBDUBX010000300.1, read as the reverse complement.
CTTGACGACGGGCAGCGCAAGGGCGCAAGACGACGACGATGGCCGAAGGCTTGTTCGACCCGCGACGCGCGCACCCGCCGGGGCTCGCCGCCGACGACTTGATCGCCGCGATGGTGCGAGTCGTGCCGCGAACGACGCTCGTCCTCGACCTCGCCGGCGACGAGGCCCAAGCGCAGGCACGCGCGCGCAACGAAGCGCTGGCCGACGGCTCGGAACGCTGGTACCGCTGGTTCACCGCCGCCGATGTCGCCCGCGCCCGCGACCCGGTGTTCGCGATGGGCATGGTGCGCCACGAGTTCGCGCAAGCGGTGCGGCGCGGTGACCGCTTCCCGACGACGGTCGCGCTCGACGGCGGCGGCAGCGGCTTCGCGGTGTCGGCGCGCGGCCACGTGGTGACGAACTTCCACCTCGTCACGTCCGAAGTCGCGAACCACGGACGCGACGCCGGCGCGGTCGGCGTCGAGGTGCGCTGCCGCACGCTCGCGGCGCAGGTTGCGCGGCGCGACGATGGCGGCGGGTGGCGGTGGCAGCCGGCCGACGCGGT
>CBDUBX010000299.1:0-3361 GCA_965365495.1 uncultured Burkholderiales bacterium | reverse complement strand
CGGGCGGGCGCGGCTCGCGCGTGGGTCGCGCGGTCGACGGCCCGCCGGCGGCGGCGTAGACGTACCCGCTTCGTCGGCGCGCGCACCGCGCGCGGTTCACCGCCAGCGCGCGTACATGTAGCAGGGTCGGGGCTCGGGACTCACGTTCGGATGGACGACGAAGCGCTCGTGGCGTCCTTCGCGGACGAAGCCGGCCTTGTCGAGCGTGCGCTGCGACGGCACGTTGTCGACGTCGCAGAACGCCTGCACGCGGAAGAACCGGTCGTGTACGAGCAGCCGATCGGTCAACTGACGCACGGCTTCGGGCATGTAGCCCCGGCCCCAGCACGACGGCGCGAGCACGTAACCGAATTCGACGACGTGGCGCGACGGCCGCGCTTCGAGCATCCCGACAGGATCATCGGGCCGTTCTGCGAGCGCCAGCACGTACGGAAACCGCGTCTGCCGTGCGACCGCGGCGATGCAGTCGGCGATGAACGCCCGCGTGTCGTCGACGCTGCGGTGCGGCGTCCACATCAGGTAGCGGCTCACCGCCGGATCGGCCGCGTACGCGTCGTACAGCGCGTCGGCGTCGTCGGCACGTGGCAGCCGCGCGACGAGGCGTTCGGTCCGCCAGCCGGTCGGCAACGCCGGCGGTGATGCGTCGCGGTCGACAGGGGTCACCGGCGGCTGCCTGATGCGTGGCTCACCGAGACGTCGGCAATACGACGATCAACGATCACCGCAATCCCACGAGCCGCGCTGCACGTCCACGTCAGGTCTTCGGCGGGATCTTGGCCTCGCGCATCACTTCCTCCATCGCCTGGCCGATCTTCGGCATCAGCGACTGCAGCTGCGTCTGCATCACGCCCATCGTCCGGTTCATCACCGCCGGCATCTTCGAGACGAAGCTCTGGCCGACGGGGCTGCGATAGAACGCGATCAAGCCGTCGATCTCGGCCTGTTCGAACGACTCCTGGTAGATCGCGATGTAGATCGGGCGCAGCGTCGCCCAATTCAGCTCGGTCTTCATCAATTGCGCGAGCTTGGCCGGCGCGAGCTCGATCGTGCGGCGCTGCTCGTCGGTGAGGGTCTGCCCCGCGAGCTGCTGCGACATGCCCTGCCGGATCATCTGCTCGACGCTTGCGTACGCCTGGTCGAGCATCGATTCGGCTTGCGTCACCTCCAGCAGCGTCTGTACCGACTGCGCGGTGGGCGGCGCCGCCTTCGCGGCGGTCGAACAAAGGATCAAGGCGGCGGCGAAGAGGAAGGGTCGCATGAGGGCCTCGAGGGGTGAGGAGGGACGGACGGCCGGCACCGGGTGTGGCGCTTCGCTGGAATGCAGATCCCGGCGATGCGCGGTGGCCGTGGGCGATTCTGGGCCCGGCGATCGCGCGGTCGTGCGACTCACGGCCGGCCGGTCGGCGCCGCGGCCAGCGGCAGCGCCTCGACGCGCCGGTCGATTTCGGCGAGCAGCCGTTCGTAGCCGTCGCCGCCGACGCCGCCGTAGCGGCGTTGCAGCGACGCGTCGGTCAGGAACTCGGGCAGGTCGTCGACTCGCGGCAGCAGCTCGGCGTCGTCGACGCCGGCGGCGACGCGCTGTTGCAGCGCGTCGGGCTGCAGCACCGCCAGCCGGCCGAAGCGCGTGCCGGCGCGGTCGACCGCGATGTCGGTGAAGCTGAACCCGCTGCCGCCGCCGCGCGTGTCGTCGATCTCCTTGACGACGCCGAACGCCTGCGACAGCGCACCGCCGCCTTCGGCGGCGAGCGCCGCCGACACGACGAAGTGCTGCGCGAAGTCGTCGCGGCCGCCCAGTCGCACCGGCAGCGCGCGCGGTCGCGGCCAGCCGCGCGCCGCCGGCGCGACGGTGTGCACGCCGCGCCGCACCGTGTACAGCGCCAGCACCGTCAGCGCGGCGCGGTTTTCGCGCGCGGCGTCGCCGCCGGCGGCGCTGCGCTCGTTCGCTAGCGCGAACATCGACGCCAGCAGCCGCGGCAGCGGCAGCGGCGCCGGCCACCACGTCGATCCCGGCGCGGCGGCGAGATCGACGAGCCGGTCGTGGTACGCGCGCAGTCGCGCCAGGTCTCGAGCGCCGACGACGCCGGCGAACAGCCGCGCGACGCTGCCTTCGCGCCACGTGTACTGCAGTTCGGCCTGCCCCGGCACGAAGCGCACGCCGTCGACGACGCCGCGCGCCACCGCGACTTCGTCGTCGAGCCCGGCGCGGCGCGCCGCGATGGCCAGCGCGCGTTCGGCCAGCGCCGGCGGCAGCGGCAGCCGGCCGACGCGCACGCGGTCGACCTGCGGCAGCGCGGCGGTCTCGACCCAGTCGATTTCGACGTTGAGCCATTCGCCGAACACCGCGGTCCACGGCCCCGGCGGCGCGCGCAGCGCCGCGGCGGCGCGCGCCGTGCCGGCGCCGATGCGCACGCGCGCACCGGCCGGCAGCCAGCGCCGCGCGAGCAAGCCGGCGGCAACTTCGACGTCGCGCTCGCGCAGCACCGCGACCCGCGCGCGGCCGGCGGCGGCCCGTCGCGGGTCGTGGCTGCGGACGAGCTCGGCAACGCGCGCGACGTCGTCGGCGGCGACGTCGGTCGCGCCGGCGACGACCGGCGCCGCGTCGAGCGCCGCGGCGAGCACCAGCGCGACGGCGACGAGCGACGCGACCGCCAGCGCCACGGGGACCGCGGCCAGCCCGGCGGCACGGCGCCGCCAGCGGCCGCGCCGCGGCGACGTCGACCGCGCAGCGGCGCCGACCGCGCGCGTCGCGCGGCGCGGGGCATCACTCATCGGGCCGGCCAGGTCGGGGTCATCGGGGCGTCATCGGAGCCGGCGATTGTCGGCAATGCCGGCGCCCGACGGTGCGTCGCTGCCCAGCGCCCGCGGCGTGAACGGCGCGGCGGATCGCCTCGCTTGGCGCGGCCCCGTGGCCGTTCGCGACGGCACCCTGCGACGCATAATTCCCCGCTCCGGGCGCCGCCGGCCGTGCCCGCGGGGGCGCTGGCGGACCCGGGCCCACCGCGCATGCTCAACGTCTTCACCCTCGCCAGCGGCCGGCTCTTCCAGGAAGAGATCGACAGCTTCGAAGCGCTGGCCGGGTTGCAGCCGGTGTGGGTCGACCTCGAGGCGCCCGATGCCGACGAGACGCGCTGGGTCGAGCGGCGCTTCGGCCTGACGATCCCGCGGGACGTCGCCGACGAGGACATCGAGGAGTCGGCGCGCTTCTACGAGGAAGACAACGGCGAGCTGCACATCCGCTCGGACTTCCTGCTCGACGCCAGCGGCGAGGGCGACAGCGCCGAGCCGGCGCGCAACGTCCGCGTGGCCTTCATCCTGCGCGACAACGTGCTGTTCTCGATCCACGGCGAGGACCTGCCGGTGT
>CBDUBX010000298.1:0-3362 GCA_965365495.1 uncultured Burkholderiales bacterium | reverse complement strand
AGCAGGCGCACGTTCATGTGCACCGTCGGCACGTACGGGTTGCGCGGGTGCATCACCAGCGACACGCCGAGCGCCTCGAACGGCGCGCCGGCGAGCTCGCCGCGGTGCTGCGTCGCCGACGGCGGCAGCGACGCGCCCTTCACGTGACTGAAGTTGCAGCCGCCGCGCTCGAACAACGCGCCGTCCTCGATCAGCTGCGACAGTCCGTCGCCCTGCAGCGGACCGCCGGCCGGGCGCTGCCACGCGTCGCGGCGGAACGCGCCGCCGTCGTCGGCTTCGAACGCCGCGACGATGCGCTGCTGCAGGCCGAGCAGATAGTCGCGGACGGCGCCGGTGTCGGTCATGGTGCGGGGACGGTTTCGGTGGCCCGCGAACGCGGGAGGTGTCGCGACGCGCGGTCGCCGGTCAATGCCGGATCGCGCGATGGCCGATGTCGTCGCGCCACTGCGCGCCGGCAAAGGCGATGCCGCGGACGACGTCGAGCGCGCGCTGCTGCGCGACGCGCACCGAATCGGCGAGCGCGCACGCGGCGAGCACGCGGCCGCCGGCGGTGACGACGCAGTCGTCGGCGAACGCCGTCGCGGCGTGGAACACGCGCACGTCGTCGGCGGCCGCCGCCGTCGCCGTCGCAGCCGGCAAGCCGTCGATCGCGTCGCCGGTGCGCGGCGCGCCGGGGTAGCCGGCGGCGGCCATCACGACCGCGAGCGCGACGCGCCGGTCCCAATGCGGCTGCACCGCGTCGAGCGTGCCGTCGGCGGCGTGCAGCAGCAGCTCGAACAGGTCGCTTTTCAGCCGCAGCAGCAGCACCTGCGCTTCGGGGTCGCCGAGGCGGCAGTTGAACTCGACGACCCGCGGCCGGCCCTGCGCGTCGATCATCAACCCGACGTAGAGAAAGCCGGTGTATGGCACGCCGTCACGCGCCATGCCGGCGAGCGTCGGCTGCACGATCTCGTGCATCACGCGCGCGTGGACGTTCGGCGTGATCACCGGCGCCGGCGAGTACGCGCCCATGCCGCCGGTGTTCGGCCCGGTGTCGCCGCTGCCGATGCGCTTGTGGTCCTGGCTCGTCGCCAGCGGCACGACGTGGCCGCGCGCGTCGACGACGACGATGAAGCTCGCCTCCTCGCCGGCCATGAACGCTTCGACGACGACGCGATCGCCGGGGCGCTGCAGCATCGCGTCGATCGCGGCGCGGGCGTCGCCCGGGGTCGTCGCGACGACGACGCCCTTGCCGGCGGCCAGACCGTCGGCCTTGACGACGATCGGCGCGCCGGCGCGGTCGACATGGGCGTGCGCCGCGGCGGCGTCGTCGAACACCGCGTAGTCGGCGGTCGGGATGCCGTGGCGCTGCATGAAGTCCTTGGCGAACGACTTCGAGCTTTCGAGCCGCGCCGCGTCGCGCGTCGGTCCGACGATGCGCAGGCCGCGCGCGCGGAACGCGTCGACGATGCCGGCGGCCAGCGGCGCCTCGGGGCCGACGACGGTCAGCGCGACCTTCTCGGCGGCAGCGAAGTCGGCGAGCGCGTCGACGCCGTCGACCGCGACGTTCTTCAGCGCCGGGTCGAGCGCGGTGCCGGCGTTGCCCGGCGCGACGAATACCGTCTGCACGCGCTCGCTCTGCGCCAGCTTCCACGCCAGCGCGTGCTCGCGGCCGCCGCCGCCGACGACGAGGACCTTCACGTCACAACAGCGCGTTGTGATAGACGTTCTGCACGTCGTCGAGGTCTTCGAGCACGTCGAGCAGCTTCTGCATCCGCTCGGCGTCTTCGCCGTCGAGGTCGACGGTGTTCTCGGCGCGCATCGTCACTTCGGCGACCTCGGGCTCGAGCCCGGCGGCGCCGAGCGCCGCCTTCACCGCGTCGAACGCCGCCGGCGGCGCGACGACCTCGACCGCGCCGTCGTCGTCGACGATCACGTCGTCGGCGCCGGCGTCGAGCGCGGCTTCCATCACGCGGTCTTCCGACGCCCCCGGCGCGAACACGAATTGCGCGCAGTGGCGGAACTGGAACGCCACTGAGCCTTCGCTGCCGAGGTTGCCGCCGTGCTTGGACAACGCGTGCCGCACTTCGGCGACGGTGCGCACGCGGTTGTCCGTCATGCAGTCGACGAGGATCGCCGCGCCGCCGATGCCGTAGCCCTCGTAGCGGATCTCCTCGTAGCTCGCGCCTTCGAGGTTGCCGGTGGCCTTGTCGATGTTGCGCTTGACGGTGTCGGCCGGCAGGTTCACCGCCTTGGCCTTGTCGATCGCCAGCCGCAGCCGCGGGTTGGCCGACGGGTCGCCGCCGCCCTCGCGCGCCGCGACCATGATCTCGCGGATCACCCGCGTCCACGCCTTGCCGCGCTTTTCGTCCTGCCGCCCCTTGCGGTGCTGGATGTTGGCCCACTTCGAATGGCCGGCCATGCGAATCTCGCTGTCGTTTGCTGGAAGTCGAACCGGCGATGTTAGCCGTCGGCCCCGCCTAGACTTGCCGCATAGGCGAGGGGGACGGCAATGGACGACGCGACCGACTTCGACACGTGGATCGACGGCGTCTGGCGGACCCATGCCGACGATCCGGCGGCGGTCGCCGCGCAACTCGACACCGGCGCGGGCGTGGCGACGACGCCGGCGCAGCTGGCGCGGCTCGTGCAGCTCGGCAACCACCTGCTCGGCGAGCACCTCGGGCGCTATGCCGACGGCCGCGCGTGGCTCGACCGGCTGCGCGGCCACGCGCAGTGCCGCGACGACGCCGCGGCGGCCGTGGCGACGGCGCGGGCGAGCCTCGCGCTGTGCGAGGCCGACGGCGGCGCCGGCGCCGAAGCCGCGGTCGCCCAGCTCGCGCCGGCCGACCGCGTGCGCGCCCGTGCGACGGCCGCCGGCCATGTCGTCGAACGCGACGCGCCGCGCGCCGCCGCGCTGTGGCGCGACGCCATCACCGCCGCCGACGCGCTGCCCGACGGCGCAGCGCCGGCGCGCGCACTGGCGGTCGCCGGCAACAACATCGCCTGCACGCTCGAGGAGCGCGCGCAGCGCAGCCCCGACGAGCGCGACTTGATGCTCGCCGCGGCCGAAGCCGCGCGCCGTTGGTGGCAAGTGGCCGGTGGTTGGCTCGAGGTCGAACGCGCCGAGTACCGCCTGGCGATGGCGTCGCTGGCCGCCGGCGACGCGGCGCGAGCGGTGCGCCACGCGGCGCAGTGCCGGCAGATCGTCGACGCCAACGGCAGCGTGCCGTTCGAGCGCTTCTACGCCTGCGAAGCGCAGGTGCTCGCGGCGCGCGCCGCCGGCGATGCCGCCGGCGCCGCCGACGCGCGGGCCGCGGCGCATGCGGCGTTCGCCGCGCTCGACGCCGACGACCGCGACGCCTGCCGCGGCACGCTCGACC
>CBDUBX010000297.1:0-3364 GCA_965365495.1 uncultured Burkholderiales bacterium | reverse complement strand
GCGCTGTCGTAGCGCGCCGCGCCGTCGCGCGACAGCGCGCGCTGCACGATGCCGCGCAGCGTCGCATCGACCGCGGCGCTCGCCGGTAGCTCGAGGTCTTCGTGCTGCACGCGGTGCAGCGCGCGCATCGGGTCGGTCTCGCGCAGCAGCGGCTCGCCGGCGAGCAACTCGCCGAGGACGACACCTGCGGCGAACACGTCCATCGCCGGCACAGGCGCGGCGCCGCGAGCGGCCTCGGGCGAGATGTAGCCGGCGGTGCCGACGATGCGACCGTCGTCGTCACCGGCGGTGCTGCCGACCGCGGTGCGCGCGGCGATGCCGAAGTCCATCACCCGCGGGCGGCCGTCGCCGCCGAGCAGGATGTTGGAAGGCTTCAGGTCGCGGTGGACGATGCCCTGCGCGTGCGCCGCGGCGAGCGCGTCGAGCACGCCGAGCATCAGCTGCGCGGCCTCGCGTGGCGCGAATCGCGGCTTCTTGGCGCGCGCCTGGGCGAGCGTCGGGCCTTCGACGTACTCGAAAACCATGTACGGCTGGCCGGCGTGCGCATCGGCCTCGAACACCGGCACGATGTTGGCGTGGCTCAGTCGGCTGACCGCGCGCGCCTCGTGCAGCCATTCGTTGACCGCGTCGGCGCCGGCGCCGGCGTCGAGCAGCTTCAGCGCGACCTCGCGTTCGAGCCGCGGGTCGTGCGCCAGCCACACCCGCGCTTGCGCGCCGCGGCCGAGCTCGCGCAGCAGCTCGAAGCGACCGAGGCGGCGCGCGACGGCCACCGTCATCGCACTTCCTCGGCGGCGGGCAGCGCCGCGTGCGTCGCCTGCGTCGCCTCCGTCGCATGCGTCGCCGCGTCGTCATCGGCGTTCGCAGCCCGCGGTTGCAGCGCCGCCTGCAAGCTGCGCACGTCGACTCCGAGCGCGCGGCCATAGCGGTGCGCGACGTGCTGCAGCGCCGACCCGGCGCGCGCCGGCGGCAGCGCCAGCGTCGCCACCGCTTCGGCCGCGCAGCTGCCGACGGCGCGCAGCACTTCGTCGTCGTTGTCGACGCCGCGCACCGCGACGCCGGTCGGAAAGCGGCGCATCAGGTGGACAACGCCGGCGTCGAGCCCCCATAGACGCGCGACCGCCGCGGCGACGGTGTCGAAATCGACGCCGAGAACCGCGTAGCACGCGCGCGCCTCGCTCAACCCGGCTTCGTCGGCGTCGCCGTCGCGCGCTGCCGGTGCCGGCGCCATCAAGCGCCGGATCTGCCGCGCGTCGTCGGCAAGGTGGACCTGGACGACGATCCGCCCCAGGTGCTGCAGCCATGCGAGCAGGCGGACCAGTTCGGCGTCGTAGCCGGCCGGGCGCAGCCGCACCGCAGCCGCGGCAACGCGGCGGCAATGGCGCACCAGCGCGTCGAGCTCGGCCGCGGCGTCGGCGTCGAGCGCGCCGGGCCACGGCCGCAGCGACTGGCCGGCGCGGCGCACGCCGTCGAGGCCGATCATCGCGATCGCGCGGCGCACCGTCAGCACCGGCGCGTGGCCGCCGAGCAGCACGCCGCGCACCGGCGCGGAGTTGGCCAGCCGCAGCATCTCGAACGCCAGCGCCGGGTCTTCGAGGACGACGTCGGCGAGTTCGTCGGTGCGGCTTTGCTCGAGCCGCGCCAGCCGCGCGACGCGATCCTTCGCACCGGGCAGCGACGGCAAGGCGCCGGCACTGCGCACGCGGTCGACGAGGCGCGCCAGCGGACCGGCGCCGTCGTCGGTGCCGCTGTCGAGCCAGCCTTGCAGCGCCAGGCGCAGCGTGCGCGCATTGCGGTAGCGCAGCCGCGGCTGGCGGTCGGTCGCGCGGTCGACGATTGCGCGCAGCGCGTCGGGCAGCGGCGGCGACGACCGCGGCAGCCGCAGCGCGTCGGCGCCGCGCGGCGGCAGGCGGCGCGCCGAGCGGCCGATGTCGACGTCGGGCGGCGCGTCGCCGTCGGCGCACGGCGCCAGCCGTGCGTGCAGCAGCACGCCGACGGCAAGGACGTCGTCTTCGGCAGCGGCGCGGCGGCGTTGCAGCCGGGCGGCGTCGTCGCCGGCCAAGTCGTCGCCGCCGCGGCCGGCGAGTTCGGCGGCCACGCCCAGACCGGCGACGCGCACGTCGTGCCGGCCGGTGTCGCCGACCGGCGCGCGCAACAGCAGGTAGGGCTGGACGTCGTGGTGGACGATGCCGGCATCGTGGGCGAACGCCAGGCCGTGCAGTACCTCGGCGGCGATCTGCGTGGCGTCGCGCGGCGTCGCGTCGTCGTCGCCGGCGAAGGCGCACGCCGCTGCGGCATACGCGGCCCACGGCCAGCCGTCGTGCACGCCGTGGTCGACGACCGGCGCGAGCTGCGGGTGGTCGAGCCGCGCCGCGCGGCGGATCTCGGCCTGCCAGCGCGCGAGCGCCGCGACGTCTGCCGGTTGCTCGCGCGGCAGCACGACGAAGCATTCGGCGCCGGTTGCGGCGTCGAACGCGCGCCAGGCCATCGTCCGCTCGCTCTTGCCGAGCAGCGCGTCGAGCCGCCAGCGGCCGAACGCACGCATGCCGTGGCCGGCAGGCGGCACCGACCGGGCGCTGGGCGACGCTTCGGGACGAGACATCGCGCCGATTGGACCGCCCTGCGCGGCCCGCATAACGCGCGAACAGCGCGGCGAACGCGCGCCAGTTCGGCGCCAGCAGCATCGCAACCGGCTGTGACAAAATGCCCGCCTGCCTCGACGCGCCCTCGGCGCCGCGCCCAGCGAAAGACCCGTCCATGAGCATCGAAACGATCCAGCACGTCACCGACGACTCCTTTGCCAGCGACGTGCTGCAGTCGGACGTGCCGGTGCTCGTCGACTACTGGGCCGAGTGGTGCGGGCCGTGCAAGATGATCGCGCCGATCCTCGACCAGGCCGCCAAGGACTACGACGGCCGCGTGCGGATCGCGAAGATGAACGTCGACAGCAACCGCGAGATCCCGGCCAAGTTCGGCATCCGCGGCATCCCGACGCTGATGCTGTTCAAGGGCGGCGAGCTCGCGGCGACCAAGGTCGGTGCGTTGAGCAAGGCGCAGCTGACAGCCTTTCTCGACGGTCATCTCGACCACTGACGGCTGCCCGGCGGCGGGCGGCGCAGCCGGACCCCTATAATTCCGCGCCGAGGTGATCCGGCGCACGGCCGATCACTTCCGACCCGCCCCCCGCACTGCCTCGCCCGCCCTGCCGTCGTGCAGGTTCGGCTCCTGAAGGCCAGCCGCGTCGGCGTTCATCCACCGCGTCATACCGTCGCACGGCGTCGCGCCCCATCGGCCGGCGGCCGCTGCCGCGCGCAGCCCCGAAGGTGCCGCATGCATCTGTCCGAACTGAAGGCCCAGCCGATCGCCG
>CBDUBX010000296.1:0-3399 GCA_965365495.1 uncultured Burkholderiales bacterium | reverse complement strand
AGGTCACCGCCGGCGCCGGCGCGTTCAAGTACGTCGACGGCGGCAGCCTCGTCAACAACGGCACGATCCACTGGAACACCACCAACCTCTGGTACCTGCAGAACGGCGCCGTCGTCACGAACAACGGCAGCTTCGTCGCCGGCGCGTCGACGACGATCGTCAACAACTCGGGCGCTCAACCGCTGTTCGTCAACAGCAGCGACGGCGTCGTCCGCGCGACCGCCGGCGCCACGCTGTCGATCGGCAACGTGCTGCGCAACCACGGGGGTGAGCTCGCCGCCGACGCCGGCAGCAGCATTCGCTACACCGGCGGCGCCGAGTTCGACGCCGGCACGCGCTTCACCGGCGCCGGCAGCCACGTCGTCGCCGGCAGCAGTGCCTTCGCCGGTGCGATCGAGGCGAACAACCTCACGCTGGAAGGCGGCACCCAGACGGCGACCGACGCGGTGCTGACGGGGAACGCCCAGTTCAACGGCGGACGCTTCGAGGGCAGCTGGCAGTTCGCTCCCGGCAGCAACGTCACCGCGGGTGGTGGCGCGTTCAAGTACGTCAGCGGCGCCGGCACCGTCGTCGACAACCGCGGCACGCTCGTCTGGAACACCACCAACGCGCTGTACTTCGAAGACGACGCCCGGCTCGACAACGCCGGCACGATCGACGTCCAAGCCGACGGTGCGTTCCTGTACAACGGCGGCACGCCGACCGTGGTCAACACCGGGCTCGTCGTCAAGACCGCCGGTGCCGGAACGTTCACGTTCGGCGGCAACCTCGACTTTGACAATCAGGGCACGGTCGATGTGCGGAGCGGCACGATCGTGCTGCCTTCGAACTTCTCGAACAACGGGGTGCTCACCGGCACCGGCACGTACAACGTCCCGGGCACGCTGACCAACGCCGCCGGCGGTACCGTCGCGCCGGGCTCGACCGCCGCACCGGGGACGTTGTCGCTCGGCGGCAACTACGTGCAGCAGGCCGGCGCGATGTTCGAGGTCGACGTCGAATCGCTGGGCGGCAACGACCTGTTCATGATCAGCGGCACCGCGGTGCTCGACGGCCTGCTGGTCGTGAACTGCTTCGGTGCGTGCAGTTACGCCGTCGGCGACACGATCACGATCCTCGACGCGGCGGGCGCGTTGAGCGGCACCTTCGCCGGCGGCCTCGTGCTCAACGGCTTCGAAACCGGCGACTTCGAAGTGTCGTACGACTACGCGCTCGACCGCGTCCAGCTGATCGTCACCGAGGCCGTGACGCCGATCCCCGAGCCCGGCACGTGGGCGCTGTGGCTCGCCGGGCTCGGCGCCGTGGGGGCGGTCGCGCGGCGCAGGCGCGTGGCGGCTTGACCGACGTCGTCGTCGGCCGCTCGCGCTACAGGATGTAGCGCGACAGGTCTTCGTCGCGCGCCAGGTCGGCCAGGCGCGCGTTCACCGTCGCAGCGTCGATCGTCACGGTTTCGCCGCCGCGGTTCGGCGCGTCGAAGCTGATCTCGTCGAGCAGCCGCTCCATCACCGTCGCGAGCCGCCGCGCGCCGATATTCTCGGTGCGCTCGTTGACCTCGAACGCGATCTCGGCGAGGCGGCGCACGCCGTCGGCGGCGATGTCGAGGGTCACGCCTTCGGTCGCCAGCAACGCCTGGTACTGCTTGATCAGGCTGGCGTGCGTGCTCGTCAGGATCGCCTCGAAGTCGTCGACCGACAGCGACGCGAGCTCGACGCGGATCGGAAACCGCCCTTGCAGCTCGGGGATCAGGTCGCTCGGCTTGGCGAGGTGGAACGCGCCGCTGGCGATGAACAGCACGTGGTCGGTGCGGACCATGCCGTACTTGGTGTGCACCGTCGTGCCCTCGACCAGCGGCAGCAGGTCGCGCTGCACGCCCTGGCGGCTGACGTCGGCGCCGCCGTGCTCGCTGCGCGTGGCGACCTTGTCGATCTCGTCGATGAAGACGATGCCGTTGCCCTCGGCGTTGGCCAGCGCCGCGCTGCGTACGTCGTCGTCGTTGACGAGCCGCGCCGCTTCCTCTTCGACGAGCCGCGGCAGCGCGTCGCCGATGCGCACCTTGCGCGTCTTGCGTTTGCCCTGGCCGACCTGGCTGAACAGGCCTTTCAGCTGCTCGGCCATCTCCTCCATCCCCGGCAGTCCCTGCGGGCCGACGATCTCGAGCGACGGCTTGGGCTCGGCGAGGTCGATCTCGATTTCCTTGTCGGCCAGCTGGCCCTCGCGCAGCCGCTTGCGCAGCACCTGGCGCGCGGTGTTGTCGGGTGGCGGCGCGTCGGCCGTGAAGCCGGGCGCCGAACGCGGCGGCGGCACCAGCGCGTCGAGCACGCGCTCTTCGGCGGCGTCTTCGGCGGCCGAGCGCTTGGCGCGCATCTGCCGCTCGCGCTCCTGTTTCACGGCGACGTCGACGAGGTCGCGGACGATCGTGTCGACGTCCTTGCCGACGTAGCCGACCTCGGTGAACTTCGTCGCCTCGACCTTCACGAACGGCGCGTCGGCCAGCCGAGCGAGGCGGCGCGCGATCTCGGTCTTGCCGACCCCGGTCGGCCCGATCATCAAGATGTTCTTCGGCGTGATCTCGCCGCGCAGCGCCGCGTCGACCTGCTGGCGCCGCCAGCGGTTGCGCAGCGCGATCGCGACCGCACGCTTGGCGTCGCGCTGGCCGACGATGTGGCGGTCGAGCTCGGAGACGATCTCCTGCGGCGTCATCGTCATGGCGTCGCATCCCTTGCCGCGGCTCCGTCGCCGAGCGTCAGCACGACGCGGCTGTGGTTGGTGTAGATGCACAGGTCGGCGGCGATCGCCAACGCGCGGTCGACGACGTCGCGCGGCGCGAGCTCGGTGTGCTCGACGAGCGCGCGCGCCGCGGCCTGCGCGTAGGCGCCGCCCGAGCCGATCGACACGATGCCGAGCTCGGGCTCGAGCACGTCGCCGTTGCCGGTGACGATCAGCGACGCCGTCGCGTCGGCGACCGCGAGCATCGCCTCGAGCCGGCGCAGCACACGGTCGGTGCGCCAGTCCTTCGTCAGCTCGATCGCGGCGCGCTGCAGGTGGCCCTGGTGCTTGTCGAGCTTGGCCTCGAAGCGCTCGAACAGCGTGAACGCGTCGGCGGTGGCGCCGGCGAATCCGGCGAGCACGCGGTCGTGGTGCAGCTTGCGCACCTTGCGCGCGCTGGCCTTGACGACGATGTTGCCGAGCGTGACCTGGCCGTCGCCGCCGAGCGCGACCTGCGCGCCGCGGCGCACGCTGAGGATCGTGGTGCCGTGATAGGTGTCCATGCAATCTCGAAGTCAGGCGACCCTTGTGCGGTGGTGGTGAGGTCGGTCCCGGTCCGCCGCCGGGCCGCTCCCAAGGCGGACCGCGGCCCCCTCGGGGGGTAGCGAGCGCAGCGAGCTTGGGGGCAAGTCC
>CBDUBX010000295.1:0-3400 GCA_965365495.1 uncultured Burkholderiales bacterium | reverse complement strand
GGTCGGCGACACGATCACGCTCGAGAAGAAGCTGCCGAACAACGCCGGCCCGGCGACCGAACCGCTGCCCGGGTTCAAGGAGATCCAGCCGCAGGTCTTCGCCGGTCTGTACCCGACCGAGGCCAGCGAGTACGACCAGCTGCGCGACGCACTCGAAAAGCTCAAGCTCAACGACAGCAGCCTGCGCTACGAGCCCGAGGTCAGCCAGGCGCTCGGCTTTGGCTTTCGCTGCGGATTTCTCGGCCTGCTGCACATGGAAATCGTGCAGGAACGGCTGGAGCGCGAGTTCGACCAGGACCTGATCACGACCGCGCCGAGCGTCGTCTACGAGGTCGAGCTCAACGACGGCACCGTGCTGCGGGTCGAGAACCCCAGCAAGATGCCCGACCTCGGCCGGATCCGCGAAATCCGCGAGCCGATCGTCACGGTGCAGCTGTACATGCCGCAGGACGCCGTCGGCCCGGTGATGACGCTGGCCAACCAGAAGCGCGGCGTGCAGCTGAACATGGCCTACCACGGCCGGCAGGTGATGCTGACCTACGAGCTGCCGCTGGCCGAGATCGTGCTGGACTTCTTCGACAAGCTCAAGAGCGTCAGCCGCGGCTACGCCAGCATGGACTACGCGTTCAAGGAGTACCGCGCTGCCGACGTCGTCAAGGTCGACCTGCTGATCAACGGCGACCGCGTCGACGCGCTGTCGATCATCGTCCACCGCGCGCAGAGCCAGTACCGCGGCCGCGCGGTGGCGGCGAAGATGCGCGAGCAGATCCCGCGCCAGATGTACGACGTCGCGATCCAGGCGGCGATCGGCGCCAACGTGATCGCGCGCGAGAACATCAAGGCCTTGCGCAAGAACGTGCTGGCAAAATGCTACGGCGGCGACATCACGCGCAAGCGCAAGCTGCTCGAGAAGCAGAAAGCCGGCAAGAAGCGGATGAAGCAGATCGGCGCCGTCGAGGTGCCGCAGGAAGCGTTCCTGGCCATCCTACAAGTAGACGACTAGGGCGTTGTCCATGGCTTCCGTCACTGCGGCGCTGTACGCCGCCCTGGTCGTGTACCTGGCCGGCTGGTTCTTCGGCATGTGGACCGGCAACTTCGCGCTGCTGTTGTTCGTGCTGACGGTCGTCACCGGCGCCTACTGGATCGCCGAGAAGCTGTTCTTCCAGCCGCGGCGGATCGCCGCGGCGCGCGATCTCGAAACGCGCGACGCCGACCGCCGCGCGTCGCTCGCGCGCCAGGGCATCCACCAGGTCGACGGCAACGTCGCCGCAGCGCGCCAGCAGCTGCTGATGCAGCCGTGGTGGCTCGACTGGACCGCCGGGCTCTTCCCGGTGATCCTGGTCGTGTTCCTGCTGCGGTCGTTCTTGTTCGAACCGTTCAAGATTCCGTCGGGGTCGATGGTGCCGACGCTCGAAGCCGGCGACTTGATCCTCGTGAACAAGTACCACTACGGCATCCGCCTGCCGGTGGCCAACGTCAAGGTCATCGACAACGAGCCGGTGGCGCGCGGCGACGTCGTCGTCTTCCGCTATCCCGTAGACCCGCGGCTCGACTACATCAAGCGCGTCGTCGGGTTGCCCGGCGACGAGGTCGCCTACCTGAACCAGCGGCTGTCGATCAACGGCGTGCCGGTGCCGCTGACGCCGCTCGGCGAGCACTACGACGACGACAGCCTCAGCTACGCGATGCTGTTTTCCGAGAAACTCGACGGTGTCGAGCACCGCATGCGCGTCGACCCCAAGCGGCAGGCCTACTTCGGCGGCGAATCGCGCCGCTTTCCGCACGCCGAGAACTGCCGTTACGGTCCCGAAGGGGTGGTGTGCAAGGTGCCGCCGGGGCACTATTTCATGATGGGCGACAACCGCGACAACTCGCAGGATTCGCGCTTCTGGGGCTTCGTCCCCGACGAGAACATCGTCGGCCGGGCGTTCTTCGTCTGGATGAACTTCGGCAACCTCGGGCGCATTGGCGCCTTCCATTGAGTCGACGCATGACCGAACACGACCCCCTTACGACGCGGCCCGGCCGGCGCGCCGGCGCGCGGGCGCGGCAGCGCGGGCTGACGCTGTTCGGCCTGGTGTTCTGGGCCGGGCTGATCGCCTTCACGGTGTACGTGCTGGTGCGCACCGTGCCGACGATCAACGAGTACTACACGATCCAGCGCGCCGTCGACCAGATCGCGCGCAGCCAGCCGGCGACGGTGGCCGAGGCGCGCGCCGCGTTCGACAAGCAGCGCGACCTCGAATACTCGATCTCGGCGATCAGCGGCAAGGACCTCGTCGTGACCAAGGAAAACGACGTCGTCGTGCTGGCCTTTGCGTACGACAAGGTCGTCCCCATCTACGGCCCGGTGTACATCCTGATCAAGTACGAAGGGCGCTCCGACCCGTGACGCCGACCGACCCGCACGCCGACGCCGCGCTGCACGCGCTGCAGCAGCGCCTGGGCCACCGTTTCGCGCAGCCCGAACGGCTGCGCCGCGCGCTGACCCACCGCAGCGCGGGCACCGAGCACAACGAGCGACTCGAGTTCCTCGGCGACGCCGTGCTCGCGCTGGCCGTCGCCAGCCTGCTCTACGAGCGTTTCGCCGGCAGCGACGAAGGCGACCTGACGCGGGTCCGCGCGCACCTGGTGCGCGAAGACAGCCTGCACCGCGCGGCGCTCGCGCTCGGCTTGCCCGACGTGATGCGGCTGTCCGAAGGCGAATCGCGTGGCGGCGGTGCGCTGCGGCCGTCGATCCTGGCCGACGCCGTCGAAGCGATCATCGGCGCGGTCTTCGTCGACGGCGGCTTCGACCCCGCGCACGCGCTGGTGCAGCGCCTGTTCGGCGAGGTCATCCAGGCGACCGAGGCCGACAGCTGGAGCAAGGACGCGAAGACCGAGCTGCAGGAATGGCTGCAGGCGCGGCGGATCGCCGTTCCGGCGTACCGTATCACCGCCACGCGCGGCCAGGCGCACGCGCAGACCTTCGACGTCGAATGCGCGGTCGCCGCGCTCGGCCTCGTCGAGACCGGCGAGGGCCGGTCGCGGCGCAGCGCCGAGCAGGAAGCGGCGCGGCGCATGCTCGACGCGCTGAAGGCCAGCGACCGACCGGGCGGGCCGCTGCGGTCGTGACCCTTGCGCTGCGTCGGCGGGCGAACGCGACGGCCCAGACCGCGCGGCGTCGGCGATGACGCCACCGCCCGAAGCGGCGCCGCAGCGCTGCGGCCTGGTCGCGCTCGTCGGCCGGCCGAACGTCGGCAAAAGCACGCTGACCAACGCGCTGGTCGGGCAGAAGATCAGCATCACCAGCGACAAGCCGCAGACGACCCGCCACCGCATCACCGGCATCCGCACCGAAGGCCGCACGCAGTTCGTCTTCGTCGACACGCCGGGGTTCCAGTTGCAGCACGCCGCGGCG
>CBDUBX010000294.1:0-3490 GCA_965365495.1 uncultured Burkholderiales bacterium | reverse complement strand
TCGGCGTCAGCCACGACGCGCTCGGCGCCGCGCTGTGCGAGAGCTGGGGGCTCGGGCCCGCGGCTGTGGCCAGCGTCCGCCATCACGTGGTTGCGGCGGCGATGCGGTCGTTGCCCGAGATGGCGCCGGCGAAGCGACCGGTCTGCGCGCTGTCGGTGTTCGCCGGCGTGCTGCGCGAAGACGCCGCGGCGCTCGACGACGCGGTGCTCGCGATCGCACCGCAGGCCGACCTCGACGCCGAACTCGTGCTGCGCGCGGCGCGCCAGGTCCACGAGCAGCTGCAGCAGGCCGCGGCGCACGGCCGCGGCTGAAGCCGCCGCAGGACCGGCGCAACGCGGCCGCCGCGGCCGCGGGCGCGCGCGCGGGCGCGGCCGCAAGCGCCGGCTCGCAGCCGCCGCGCGACGTCAGCGCGCGCCGGCCTTGAACGCGGTGAAGATCCGCGTCTGCACGCGGCGGATGTCCTGCGGCACCGCGTCGGGCGACGTCAGCTTGTCGAGCGCCGCGGCGCCGAGGAACACCGTCGGGTTGTCGGCCACCGGCTTGACGACGAACTTCTTCGACGTCGCGTTCGGGTTGGCGTAGAAGACCTTGTTGGTCAACGACGCGTGGACCTCCGGGCGCAGGATGTAGTCGATGAACTTGTGCGCGTTGTCGGGGTGCTCGGCGTCCTTCGGAATCGCCATCGTGTCGAAGAACAGTGTCGCGCCGGTCGGCGGCACCAGCGCCTGGATCTGTTGGCCGTTCTTGCTGTCGATCGCACGCTGGCGCGCGATGTTGATGTCGCCCGAATAGCCCATCACGACGCACAGCCGACCGCCGGCGAGGTCGTTGATGTAGCCCGACGACGAGAAGCGCGTGATGTTCGGCCGCGCCTTCGCGAGCACCGCGCGCGCGGCGTCGTAGTCGGCAGCGGCGGTGCTGTACGGCGGCTTGCCGGCGTAGATCATCGCCACCGGCATCACTTCCGACGCCGAATCGAGCAGGTTGATGCCGCAGCCCTTAAGCTTGGACGCCACCGCCGGGTCGAAGATCAAGTCCCACGGGTTGGCCGGCAGCGCGTCGGTGCCCAGCGCCTGGCGCACCTTCGCGACGTTGATGCCGACGGTCACGTAGCCCCACAGCCACGTGACGAGGTGTTCGTTGCCGGGGTCGACGGCACGCAGCTTGGCGAGCAGCGCCGGGTCGAGGTGGCCCCAGTTCGGCAGCTTCGAGCGGTCGAGCTTGCGGTACAGCCCGGCCTGGATCTGCGTCTTCGCGAAGTGCGCACTCGGCACGACGATGTCGTAGCCGGTTTTCCCGGCCATCAGCTTGGCCTGCAGGATCTCGTTGTTGTCGTAGTTGTCGTAGCGGACGCGGATCCCGGTTTCCTTCTCGAAGTTGCGGATCGTGTCTTCGGCGATGTAGTCCGACCAGTTGTAGACGTTCAGCACCTTCGGCTCGGCCGACTGGGCGGCGGCGGCGAAGTGCGTCAGCGCGGCCGCGCAGGCGGCGGCGACGACAACGGCACGGCGGATCAGGCGCATCACGTCTTTCCTCGAGGTGGCGGGGCTACGCGTCAACGGCAGCCGCGGGATTGTGGCCGACACGCGAGCGCGCACGAGGAGCGGCGTCGACGCCGCTGCCGCGCTGCTGCGACGACAATGCGCCGTCGTCGTCGAACCGCGGGTCACCCATGCTGATGCTCGTCGCCGGTCTCGTGATCTTTCTCGGCGCGCACTCGTTGCGCATCGTCGCCGAAGGGCCGCGCCAACGCTGGCAGGCGCGCCTGGGCGACAACGCGTTCAAGCTGCTGTACTCGGTGGTCTCGATCGTCGGCTTCGTGCTGATCGTCAAGGGCTACGACGCGGCGCGGATGGCGCCGCAACCGCTGTGGGCCCCGCCGGTCGGGCTGCGCCACTTCGCGGCGCTGCTGACGGTGCCGGCGTTCGTGCTGCTCGTCGCGCCGTACGTGCCCGGCAATTCGATCCGCTCGCGGCTGCGCCACCCGATGGTCCTCGGCGTCAAGCTGTGGGCGCTGGCGCACCTGATCGCCAACCACACGCTCGCCGACGTCGTGCTGTTCGGCAGCTTCCTCGTCTGGGCGGTGTTCAGCTACCGCGCGGCGCGGCGGCGCGACGCGGCGCAGGGCACCGTTTACGCGCCGGGGCGGGTCGGGCCGACGGTGGTCACGGTCGTCGTCGGCCTCGTCGCGTGGGCGCTGTTCGCGTTCTGGGCGCACGGCGCCTGGATCGGCATCCGACCGTTCGGCTGACCCCGGCGCGGCGCCCCGCGCGGGGCCCCCGACCGGGGGCCCGCCACGTTGCCCCGCGCGGGCGATGGCCGCGCGGCCGGCAGCCTTCGACGATGCGGTCCTGCTCGACGACGGAGGCCGCGATGACGATCCCGATGCCGTTTCTGCGCCAACCGCGCGTGCCGCGGCGGCCCACTTCGCGCGCACGGCGCGCGGCCGGCGACGAAGCCGAAACGACCGCCGACGACGGCCCGGCGGCCGGCTGCGGCTGGTTCGATTCGAGCCACGACCTGCGCACCGGTCTCGTCGTGTGCGAGCACGACACGCTGTCGACGCTGGCGCCGACGACGCCGCTGGCCCACTGGCTCGAACTGCACCGCGCGACGTGGCGCCCGGCGCCGGCGGCGTGACGCCGGGGGCCGCGGCGGCGATCCGGCTACGGTTTTCGGCGCATCGTCACCGCGGCAACAGCGCTTGCGCCGTGAAGCCGGCGTTGGGCGCCTGCCGGCAGCGGCGGCGCCTTCACGCCAGCCGGCCGGCGCGGAAGTCGTCGACTGCCTGGATCAGCTCGTCGCGCGTGTTCATCACGAACGGACCGTGCTGCGCGATCGGCTCGCCGAGCGGCCGGCCGGCAACGACGATGAAGCGCGCACCGTCGGCGCCGGCGTCGACCGCGATGCCGTCGACGTCGGACGAGGTCTCGAGGATCGCCATCCGCCGCTCGCCGACCGCCGTGCCGCCGATCGACACCACGCCGCGGTAGGCACAGACGAAGGCGTTGTGCGCGGCCGGCAGTGCCGCTTCGAAGTGGGCGCCGGCTTCCAGCGCGACGTCGAGCAGCAGTGGCTCGGTGTCCGGACGCTGCACCGCGCCAGCGACGCCACGGTATGCGCCGGCGACGACGCGAACGATCGCCTGCTCGCCGTGCCAGAGCGGGATGTCGTCGGCGGCCAGGTCGCGGTACCCCGGCGGCTGCATCTTCGTCCGCGCCGGCAGGTTCAGCCACAGCTGGAAGCCTTCCATCGCGCCGTCCTGCTGCTCAGGCATCTCGCTGTGGATGACGCCGCGGCCGGCGGTCATCCACTGCACGCTGCCCGGCCCGAGCAGGCCGACGTTGCCGGCGCTGTCGCGGTGGCGCATCCGGCCCTGGACCATCAGCGTCACGGTCTCGAAGCCGCGGTGCGGATGGTCGGGAAAGCCGGCGATGTAGTCGTCGGCGCGGTCGGTGCCGAACGCGTCGAGCATCAGGAACGGGTCGAG
>CBDUBX010000293.1:0-3492 GCA_965365495.1 uncultured Burkholderiales bacterium | reverse complement strand
ACGTTGTTGCCCACCATCGGGCCCTTGCCGGTGACTTGACAGACGCGTGCCATGACGCTTCGCTCCAGGAATGCTTGGGCCGAACGAGCGTGGGACCGCCCGGCAAAGCCCGTGATTATAGCTTCGCCGGGGTCGACGGCACCGCGTCTAGCCCGGGCTCGGCCGCCTGCTCGAGAAAGCGCTGCGCGTCGAGCGCGGCCATGCAGCCGGTGCCGGCGCTGGTGATCGCCTGACGGTAGACGTGGTCCTGGACGTCGCCGGCGGCGAACACGCCGGGAACGCTGGTCATCGTCGCGAAACCCTGCTGCCCCATCCGCGTGTGGATGTAGCCGTCCTTCATCACGAGCTGGCCCTTGAACAGGTCGGTGTTCGGCTGGTGGCCGATCGCGATGAAGCAACCCTTCAGCGCCAGCTCGCGCGACGTGCCGAGCCGCTGGTCGACAAGGCGCACGCCGGTCACGCCGCTCGTGTCGCCGAGCACTTCGTCGAGCGTGTGCCACAGGTGCAGCTCGATCGCGCCGGCGGCGACCTTGGCCATCACCTTGTCGACGAGGATCGGCTCGGCGCGGAACTTGTCGCGGCGGTGCACGAGATGCACCTTCGACGCGATGTTCGACAGGTACAGCGCCTCCTCGACCGCGGTATTGCCGCCGCCGACGACGGCCACCGTCTCGCCGCGGTAGAAGAAGCCATCGCAGGTGGCGCAGGCGCTGACGCCGCGTCCCATGAACGCCGACTCGCTCGGCAGGCCGAGGTACTTGGCGCTCGCGCCGGTGGCCACGATCAGCGCGTCGCAGCTGTAGCGCCCGGTGTCGCCGACGACGACGAATGGCCGATGCGCGAGGTCGACGCTGTGCACGTGGTCGAAGACGATCTGGGTCTGAAAGCGCTCGGCGTGGGCCTGGAAGCGCTGCATCAGCTCGGGGCCCTGGACGCCGCCGACGTCGGCCGGCCAGTTGTCGACGTCGGTCGTCGTCATCAGCTGGCCGCCCTGCGCCACGCCGGTGATCAGCAACGGCTGCAGGTTGGCGCGCGCGGCGTACAGCGCGGCGGTGTAGCCGGCGGGGCCGGAGCCGAGGATCAACACGCGGGCGTGGGTCGTGATGGACATGGCGGCGGGCTGGGAAGTCGCTGGGTAAGCCCCGGCGACGAAACGTGTCGCGGTGGGCACAATCGGCCGGCGATTCTCGCAAGACCGCCCCGGCTGCGCCACCGCCGGCGGTGCGCCACGACAAACCAACGAACCGAGGGCCTTCGATGTCGCTGATGTCCAACCTGGACCTGATCCGCCGCGTGCCGCTGTTTTCGATGCTCACCGTGGACCAGGCGCAGGCGGTCGCCGACAGCGTCGTCAAGCGGCGGTTCCGGCGCGGCGAGCTCGTTGTCGAGCAGGGCCGCAACAGCAACGCGCTGTTCATCCTGCTCAATGGCCGTGCGCGCGTGCTCACCGCCGACAACCGCGGGCGCGAGGTCATCCTCGCGGTGCTGGAAGCCGGCGACTACGTCGGCGAGATGAGCCTGATCGACCACGAGCCGCATTCGGCGACGGTGCGCGCCGAGGTCCAGACCGACATGCTGGTGCTGGCGCGCGCCGACTTTGCGCGCTGCCTGCCCGACCACTCGTCGCTGGCCTACGGCATCCTGCGCGGTCTGGTGCGCCGGCTGCGCAACGCCGACCGCCAGATCGAATCGCTGGCGCTGCTGGACGTCTACGGCCGCGTCGCGCGCGCGTTGCTCGACATGGCCGAGGACGGCGCCGATGGCGCGAAGATCATCCGCCACAAGGTCAGCCGGCAGGACATGGCCAAGGTCGTCGGCGCGTCGCGCGAAATGGTCAGCCGCGTGATGAAGGACCTCGAGGAAAAGGGCGTGATCGAAACGCAGGACAACGGCTTCGTCGTCTTGAAGGACCGCCAGCAGAGCGGCTGAGTCGCCGCGCGGCGACAATCGCAGGCATGGGTTTTCCGCTCGGATCGCTGGCCGGCGACGGCGTCGGCGCGCTCGCCGCGCCGTCGACCGCGGTTGCGGGGTGGCGCACGAAGGCGCTGCTGTTCGCCGGCGCGCTGGCGTGGCTGCTGTTCGCGCTGGCGCTCGTGACGCACGACGCCGCCGACGCCGCTTTCAGCACCACCGGCCACGGCGGGCCGACGCGCAACGCCGTCGGCCGCGTCGGCGCGGCCGCGTCCGACGTCGCGCTGTTCGTGTTCGGTCATTCGGCGCTGTGGCTGCTCGTCGTCGGCTTGCGCGCGTGGCTGTTCGGCCTGGCGCGGCTGCTGCGCGGCGCCGACGGGGCGCCGGCGATGCCGCGCTGGTCGGTGTGGGCGGGGCTGGCGCTGCTGCTCGCGGCGAGTTGCGCGCTCGAATGGACGCGGCTGTACCGCTGGGAGCCGCTGCTGCCCGGCCCGGCCGGCGGCGTCGTCGGCTACACGCTCGGCGCGTGGTCGATGCGCGCGTTCGGCTTCGCCGGGTCGGGCGTCGCATGGATCGCGCTGCTCGTCGCCGGCATGGCACTGGCGCTGCGCTTCTCGTGGCTCGACGTTGCCGACGCGATCGGCGCGCGGCTGGCGCGCGTGCGCGAGACGCGGATCGACCGCCGCGAGCTGCAGGAAGACCTGCGCCTGGGCGAGATGGCCGCGCGCGAGCGCAAGCACGTCGTCGACGAAAGCCTCGAGCGCGACCACGAGCAGCCGCCGTTGATCATCGCGCCGGCGCCGCCGGAGACGCCGAAGTCGCAGCGCGTCGCGAAGGAGCGGCAGAAGCCGCTGTTCGCCGAGCTCGTCGACACGCGGCTGCCCCAGGTCGACCTGCTCGACAGCGCGCCGGCGGCGCGTGCCGACGCCGTCGACCCGGCCGCGCTCGAGATGACGAGCCGGCTGATCGAGAAGAAGCTCAAGGATTTCGGCGTCGACGTTCGCGTCGTCGCCGCGTCGCCGGGGCCGGTGATCACGCGCTACGAGATCGAGCCGGCCACCGGCGTCAAGGGCGCGCAGATCGTCGGCCTTGCGCGCGACCTCGCGCGGTCGCTGTCGCTCGTGAGCATCCGCGTCGTCGAGGTGATCTCGGGGCGCAACACGATGGCGCTCGAGCTGCCGAACGCGCGCCGGCAAACGATCCGCTTGTCGGAGATCCTCGGCTCGACGGTCTACAACGACGCGCCGTCGCTGCTGACGCTGGGCCTCGGCAAGGACATCGTCGGCAAGCCCGTCGTCGCCGATCTGCAGAAGATGCCGCACTGCCTCGTCGCCGGCACCACCGGCTCGGGCAAGAGCGTCGGCATCAACGCGATGATCCTGAGCCTGCTGTACAAGGCCGACGCGCGCGACGTGCGGCTGATCCTAATCGACCCGAAGATGCTCGAAATGAGCGTCTACGAAGGCATCCCGCACCTGTTGGCGCCGGTCGTCACCGACATGAAGCAGGCAGCCAACGCGCTCGCGTGGTGCGTCGGCGAGATGGACCGGCGCTACCGGCTGATGAGCAAGCTCGGCGTGC
>CBDUBX010000292.1:0-3498 GCA_965365495.1 uncultured Burkholderiales bacterium | reverse complement strand
CGATGCGGCCGCCGTACTGGTCGGTCCAGATGCCCAGCGGCACGCGCACCAGCGACCCCGACAGCACGGGCATTGCGGTCAGCAGGCCGAACTCGGTGGCGTTGAGGCCGAGCGTCTGCTTCAGCGGGATGCCGATGACACCGAACATCATCCACACCATGAAGCACACCGTGAACGCGACGGTGCTGACGATCAGCACCGCCCAGGCCTGGCGGGGGTTCGAAACGTGCGGGGTCGGCGGCGGCATCGGTAGGCGCAACGTCTGCGTCACGCCGAGCGACTGTCGTCGCGCCGCGACCGCTTGCCTATCCGCCGACGGCAGGGCGCGAACGCGCCAGACGGACGAGCCGGCCATCGTTCGGACGAACGATGGGGTCGCTACCGATCACCGCCGGTGTCCTCGGCGCGCCCGCCGTCGGCGCGATGGTCGGCATGCCGCGTGTCGCCGACGCTCGATTGCCGATTGGGAGGGCGCGCGCAGCGACCGGCGTACCGGCCGGCGAGCGCGCAGCGTCAGCCGTGCCCGGCGGCCGTAGCGAACGCGTGGCGCGACCGGCCGGCGTGCTTGGCGCCGTACATCGCCGCGTCGGCGGCGCGGCGCAGCGCTTCGCCGTCGTCGGCGTCGTCGGGGAACAGTGCGATGCCGACGCTCGCGCTGGCCTGCAGCGCCGCGCGCTGCCACGTCACCGGTGCGGCGAGCGCGGCGTGGATGTCGCGCGCCAGCCGCTCGGCACCGGCCGCGCCGGTCAGGTCGCCGGCGACGACGACGAACTCGTCGCCGCCGACGCGCGCCACGGTGTCCTCTTCGCGCACGCAGCCGCGCAGCCGCGCGGCGACTTCCTGCAGCACGTGGTCGCCGGCGGCGTGGCCGTGGCCGTCGTTGATCGCCTTGAAGCCGTCGAGGTCGACGAACAGCAACGCGACCTTGCAGCCGACGCGCCGCGCGTGGCGGATCGCGACGTCGACGCGGTCGGCGGCCAGCCGCATCAGCGGCAGCCCGGTCAGCGTGTCGTGGCCGACCTGTGCTTCGAGCCGACGCCGCTGGTCGTCGACCTGCGCGACGAGCCGCTCGACCATCGACTGGTAGCTGCCGAGCGCCAGCAGCAGCGCCAGCGGCGCGAAGACGACGACGACGAGGAACGCGGACCACGCCGACGCGTTGCCAAGGTGCGCGTTCAGGTCGAACGGCGGCGCCAAAGCGCCGCTGACGAAGCCCACGCCCGACAGCGACAGCATCGACGCGCTCGCCAGCGCCGTGACGATGCCGGCCCGCATCGAGAACAGCGTGGCCATCATCACGGCGCCTTGCAGGCACCACCAGTAGCCGGTGCCGACCATGCCGAGCGTGAACACGCCGGCGGTACCGAGCAGCAGGAACACCGTGACCAGGATCGCCGACTTCACCCGCGTCGACAGCCGCGACCTCGCCGCAACGAGGCCGAACGTGACCGCGATCAGCGCCGCGTGGAGCTGCAGTTGCAGGTGCCAGCCGACGTCGTGGCCGCGCCAGACGACGACCGGCAGGTACAGCAGCGCGAGCACGCCGGCGGCGCGGAAGACGCGGTCGACGAGCTGCTGGCGCATCGGCGCGAGGTGCGCCTTCAAAGCGTCGTCGGACGTGGCGGGAGCGGGGTGCGCGGAGGCGGCCGCAGCCATCGGATCGTTGTTGTTGTGGTCGTCGACGCCGCCGCGCGCGGCCGCGGGTCGATCGAAGAAACGTTACCGAGAACGGATGCGGCGAATCAGCCCGGCGCGCCGACGGGTTCGGCGGACGCCGCAGCTCCCTCTTCCGTCGAACTGCGGCTGCAGCGCTCCACGAGGTACAGGATCGACGAGTACGGCAGACCCGACATCTCCGACAACCCGATCTCGCAGGTACGGCTCGACGAGTAGCCGCGCTTGACGTCGCCCGGCAGCGACGACTTCAGGTGGCGCAGCGCGAACTCGTTGAGCTCGGGCCGCGTGAATCCCTTCTCGCCGGCGAAGCCGCAGCACTGGATGTCGTCGACAGCGACGACCTTCTCGCTGCACGCGCGCGCGATCTTCGCGAGCTTGTCGACCGAGCCCATCTTGCGCACGCTGCACACCGGGTGGATCGCCACCGGCTGCGCCTGGCGCTCGATCGAAAGCCGCGGCATCAGCGTGTCGTGGACGAAGTCGACGCTGTCGGTCACCGCCAGCCGGCCGTGCAGGAACTTCTTCATCCGCCACGCGCACGGGCTGGTGTCGAAGACGATCGGCCGGCGTCCGCCTTCGCTCGCGTCGGCGAGTGCGGCCTCGAGCTCGGCGGCCTTGGCGTCGGCCGCGTCGACGAGGCCCTTGCTCTCGAACGGCTGGCCGCAGCACAGCCCCGCCATGTCGCGCGGGTAGACGACGTCGAAGCCGCCGCGCTCGAACAGCCGCTCGGCCACCGACGGCAGCATCTCGGTCTGGTCGTCGCCGCGCTGCGCGCCCATGTTGCGCGCCGCGCAGCTGGGGAAATAGACGACGCGGTCGGCGCGCGTGGCCGCGCGCGCGCGCGGCACGAAGTTCACCGGTCGCGCCAGCGCCGGCGACCACTTCGGCAGCGCGCCGCCGCTGGCCTTGCGCAGCCCGTCGAGCGTGCCGCGCATCGCCTTCGTGCCGACGACGCCGTGCAGCAGGTCGGCGGCGCCGAGGCCGAAGCGCACGCCGGCGGTCAGTCCACCGTAGTTGCGCGCCGCGGCGTCGGCGACCTTCTTCGCGGTCGGCCCGGCGCGACGGCCGCGCAGCGACTTGATCAACAGCCCCGTCTCGATGCCGACCGGGCACGCGGTGGCGCACAGCCCGCACGCCGCGCAGGTGTCGATGCCCTGGTAGTCGTAGAGCTTCTTCATCGCGTCAGCGTGCTCGGGCGCGTTGCCCGCGGCCTCGAGCGCCGAGATCTCGCGCCAGCCGACGATGCGCTGCCGCGGCGACAGCGTCAGGCCGCGCGACGGGCACTTCGGCTCGCAGAAGCCGCATTCGATGCAGCTGTCGACGATCGCGTCGGCCGCCGGCAGCGGCTTCAGGTTCTTCAGGTGCGACTGCGGGTCCGGGTTCAGGATCACGCCGGGGTTCAGCAGCCCCTGCGGGTCGAAGAGCCGCTTGATCCGCTGCATCGCGGCGAACGCCTGCGACCCCCATTCGAGCTCGACGAACGGCGCCATGTTGCGGCCGGTGCCGTGCTCGGCCTTCAGCGAGCCGTCGTACTTCTTCACGACCATCGTGCAGACGGCGTCCATGAAGTCGCTGTAGCGCTGCACCTCGGCCGGGTCGGCGAAGTCCTGCGTGAAGATGAAGTGCAGGTTGCCCTCGAGCGCGTGGCCGTAGATCACCGCTTCGTCGTAGCCGTGGTCGCGGAACATCTGCTGCAGCTCGAGCGTCGCCTCCGCGAGCCGCGGCACCGGGAACGCGACGTCCTCGATGATCACCGTCGTGCCGGTGCGGCGCACCGCGCCGATCGCCGGGAAGATGCCCTTGCGCACGTTCCACAGCGCC
>CBDUBX010000291.1:0-3567 GCA_965365495.1 uncultured Burkholderiales bacterium | reverse complement strand
GGTACAGCGCGCCGGTCGGGTTGTTCGGGTTGCAGACGATGATGCCGCGCGTCCTTGGCGTGATCTTGCGCCGGATGTCGTCGAGGTCGGGCGCCCAGCCCGCCTGCTCGTCGCAGACGTAGTGCACCGGCACGCCGCCGGACAAGCCGACGACCGCGGTGTACAGCGGAAAGTCCGGCGTCGGGATCAGCATCTCGTCACCGTCGTCGAGCAGCGCGGCCATGCTCATCTGGATCAGCTCGGACGCGCCGTTGCCGAGGTAGACGTCGTCGACGGTCACGCCGCGCACGCCCTGCTGCTGGCTGTAGTGCACGACCGCCTTGCGCGGCGCGAACAGGCCCTTGCTGTCGGTGTAGCCGGCGGCGTCGGGCAGGTTGCGGATCATGTCCTGCACGATCTCGTCGGGCGGCGCCAGGCCGAACGCGGCGACGTTGCCGATGTTCAGCTTGATGATCTTGTGCCCCTCTTCCTCCATCTGCCGAGCCTTGTCGAGCACCGGCCCGCGGATGTCGTAGGCGACGCCGGCGAGCTTGGACGACTTGGCAAGGGGCTTCACGCGCGGCTTTGGATCGGTTGCGGACGATCGAAACCTAGAATTATCCACGCATGAAGTTCCGCCCCGAGTCAGCCGACGGCGTCAACGTGGTGACGCGGCACGACGACGGCCGCGTGTGGGTCAACGCGACGCCGCACGACCGCAGCGTGCTCGTGCCGTGGGTCGGCACCGTCGTCGACTGGGACTGCGCCGGTGCCGCAGCGCTCACTGCGGCGCACTTCGAACGCGTCGCCGCGCTCGCGCCGGAAGTCGTGATCTACGGCAGCGGGCGCGCTTTGCGTTTCGCCGCGCCGGCGCTGCAGCGCGCGCTGATCGACCGCGGCATCGGCGTGGAGACGATGGACACGCGCGCCGCTTGCCGCACCTACAACGTGCTCGCCGCCGAGGGCCGGCGCGTCGTCGCCGCGCTCGTCGTCGAGCCGGGTTGACTCGCAGCGGAGGTCGCCGCAAGCGTCTTTTATAATTGCGTGTTCGGCCGCCTCGGCTCCAGCGCAGTGCGAGTAGAGATCCATGACGCCTGTCCTCAACAAATCGCTACCCGAGTTCGAAGCGACGGCCACCGGCGGCGTCAAGGTCACGCCGCAGTCCCATCTCGGCCGCGCCGTGGTGCTGTATTTCTACCCGAAGGACAACACTCCCGGCTGCACGACCGAGGCGATGCAGTTTCGCGACCATCACGACGAGTTCGTCGACGCCGGGGCCGTCGTGTTCGGCGTGTCGCGCGACAACATGGCGTCGCACGACAAGTTCAAGGCCGCGCTCGGCCTGCCGTTCGACTTGATCGCCGACACCGAAGAAAAGCTGTGCCACATGTTCGGCGTCGTGAAGAACAAGATCATGTACGGCAAGAAGGTCAAGGGCATCGAGCGCAGCACCTTCCTGATCGACGCCGACGGCGTGATGCGCGGCGAGTGGCGCGGCGTCAAGGGCGGCTCGCACGTCGACGAGGTGCTCGCCGCGGTGAAGGCGCTGAGGCAGCCCGCGTCCGCCGCTTGAACGACCGCGTTCACCGCGCCCGCGCCGTCGGCGCTCCTCCCGCCCGAAACGCCGCACGGCCGCACGCCGAGCGGCGTTTGGCTTTTACAGGACGATTCGATGCCTCTGCCCAAGCCGCCGTCGAAGAAGGGTGACCTGCTGAAGGGCGCCGACTACGAAGCGCAGGCCGCGCCACGCGCCGACAAGCGGTCGACGCGCACGCGTGCCGCCGAAACGGCGCAGACCGCGCTCGACCTGCACGACGGCCGCGCCGCGGCGCTGGCGGCGGTGCCGGCGCCGGTGCCGGTGCCGGTGACCGCACCGACCTCGGCGCGCGTCACTGCGCCAGCATCGTCGCCGCGCACCGCCGTCGAACCCGCGCAGGCGCGCGCCGCGCTGCCCGCCGCGCGGCCGCGCAAGCCGCGCGCCAGCGGACCGGCCAAGCTGTTCGTGCTCGACACCAACGTGCTGATGCACGACCCGATGAGCTTGTTCAGCTTCGACGAGCACGACGTGTTCCTGCCGATGATCACGCTCGAGGAGCTCGACGGCCACAAGAAGGGGATGAGCGAGGTCGCGCGCAACGTGCGCCAGGTCAGCCGCGACCTCGACGCGCTCGCGTCGATCGGCGCCGCCGACGGCCGCATCGACACGTCGGCCGGCATCGAGCTCGCGAAGACCGGCCACCGCGAAGCCGGCGGCAAGCTGTTCTTCCAGACGATGCCGCTGGACGTCAAGCTGCCGCCGGGGCTGCCGCAGGGCAAGGCCGACAACCAGATCCTCGGCGTCGTGCAGAGCCTGCGCGAGCAGCAGCCGTCGCGCGACGTCGTGCTGGTGTCGAAGGACATCAACATGCGCGTCAAGGCGCGTGCGCTCGGGCTGCCGGCCGAGGACTACTACAACGACCGCACGCTCGACGACGGCGACCTGCTCTACACCGGCGTGCTGCCGCTGCCGGCGGACTTCTGGGACCGCCACGGCAAGACGATGGAGAGCTGGCAGCAGTCCGGCCACACTTACTACCGCATCAGCGGGCCGCTGGTGCCGGCGCTGCTGATCAACCAGTTCGTCTACCTCGAGACGCCCGGCGCGGCGCCGCTGTATGCACGCGTCGCCGAAATCACCGGAAAGAGCGCGGTGCTGAAAACGCTCCGCGACTACACCCACGGCAAGAACGCGGTGTGGGGCGTGACCGCGCGCAACCGCGAGCAGAACTTCGCGCTGAACCTGCTGATGGACCCGGAGTGCGACTTCATCACGCTGACCGGCACCGCGGGCACCGGCAAGACGCTGATGACGCTGGCTTCGGGGCTGGCGCAGGTGCTCGACGAGCGGCGCTACAGCGAGATCATCGTCACCCGCGTGACGGTGCCGGTCGGCGACGACATCGGCTTTTTGCCCGGCAACGAAGAGGAGAAGATGGGCCCGTGGATGGGCGCGCTCGACGACAACCTCGAAGTGCTGGCGCGCACCGACACCAGCGCCGGCGAATGGGGCCGCGCCGCGACCAACGACCTGGTGCGCAGCAAGATCAAGATCAAGAGCCTGAACTTCATGCGCGGGCGCACGTTCCTGAACAAGTTCGTGCTGATCGACGAGGCGCAGAACCTCACGCCGAAGCAGATGAAGACGCTCGTCACCCGCGCCGGCCCCGGGACGAAGATCGTCTGCCTCGGCAACCTGGCGCAGATCGACACGCCGTACCTGACCGAAGGGTCGTCGGGGCTGACCTACGCGGTCGACCGGTTCAAGGGCTGGCCGCACGGCGGCCACGTGATGCTCGCGCGCGGCGAGCGCTCGCGGCTCGCGGACTTCGCCAGCGAGGTGCTGTGACCATGCGCGCGGTCGCCGCTTCGATCGCAGCCGCCGTGGCGGTGGCGGTCGCCGGCTGCGCCGTGTCGCCGCCGGCCCCCGGTGCCCGCGCCGACGCCGTCGTCGCGCAGTGGGGCACGCCGACTGCGCGCTACGCGGCCGGCGACGGCGGCGAGCGGCTCGCGTACGCGAGCGGGCCCTACGGCCGCCCGACGTGGATGGTC
>CBDUBX010000290.1:0-3594 GCA_965365495.1 uncultured Burkholderiales bacterium | reverse complement strand
CCCGCCTTAGCGCTGCGCGGCGGCACCCGGCGCCGTGGCGGCGGGCGGCCGCGCGGCCGCGCTTCCCCGCCGCCGCGCTTTCGCGCCGACGAGATGGAAGGCCGCGGCGCGGTCCTGCGTCGCGGCGCCGCGCCCGCAGGCGGCTGGCATCATCCCGCGCCGGGCCGCGCTCATCTGCGTGGCCCGGCCCTTGCAAGCGCGCCGTCTACTTCCTTTCGATTGCCACCCCGCCGTGTCCATCCATGTCGCGCTGAACCACGTCACGCACTACCGCTACGACCGGCTCGTGACGCTGTCGCCGCAGGTCGTCCGGCTGCGGCCGGCGCCGCACGCGCGCACGCGCATCCTCGGCTACTCGATGCGCGTCGACCCCGCCGAGCACTTCGTCAACTGGCAGCAGGACGCGTTCGCCAACCACCTGGCACGGCTCGTCGTTCCCGAACGGACGCGCGAGTTCAAGGTCACGGTCGACGTCGTCGCCGAGTTGGCGGTGTTCAACCCGTTCGACTTCTTCCTCGAGCCCGAGGCCGAGACCTGGCCGTTCGCCTACGCGCCCGAACAGGCGCGCGACCTCGCGCCGTACCTCGCGAAGCTGCCGCTCGACGGCTCGCCGCGGTTCGCCGAATTCGTCGCCGGCATCGCGCGCGAACCGGTCGGCACGATCGACTTCCTGGTCGCGCTGAACCAGCGGCTGCAGCGCGACGTGCGCTACCTGATCCGCATGGAGCCCGGCGTGCAGACGCCCGAGCACACGCTGGTCAGCGGCAGCGGTTCGTGCCGCGACAGCGGCTGGCTGCTGGTGCAGACGCTGCGCCACCTGGGGCTCGCGGCGCGCTTCGTCTCGGGCTACCTGATCCAGCTCAAGCCCGACGTCAAGTCGCTCGACGGCCCGTCGGGCACCGACGCCGACTTCACCGACCTGCACGCGTGGTGCGAAGTCTATCTGCCCGGCGCCGGCTGGGTCGGGCTCGACCCGACATCGGGGCTGCTCGCCGGAGAAGGCCACATCCCGGTCGCGTGCACGCCCGAGCCGAGCAGCGCGGCGCCGGTGAGCGGCGCCGTCGACGACTGCGAGGTGACCTTCGAGCACCACATGCAGGTGACTCGGATCCACGAGTCGCCGCGCGTGACGATGCCGTACAGCGACGCGCAGTGGTCGGCGCTGGTCGCACTCGGCCACGCCGTCGACGAGCGGCTCGATGCCGACGACGTGTGCTTGACGATGGGCGGCGAGCCGACCTTCGTCTCGGTCGACGACCGCGACGGCGCCGAGTGGAACACCGACGCGCTCGGGCCGACCAAGCGCGTGCTCGCCGCCGACCTCGTGCGCCGGCTGCGCGACCGCTTCGGCGCCGGCGGCTTCCTGCACTTCGGCCAGGGCAAGTGGTACCCGGGCGAGCCGCTGCCGCGCTGGTCGCTGGCCGTCGGCTGGCGCGCCGACGGCCAGCCGTGCTGGCACGACGCGTCGCTGTTCGCCGACGAGAGCGACCCGGCGCAGCACCGCACCGTCGCCGATGCCGAGCGCTTCGTTCGCGCGCTGGCGCGCCGCCTCGACGTCGATGCGCGTTTCGTGCTGCCGGCCTACGAGGACGCGTGGTACTACCTTTGGCGCGAGCGCCGGCTGCCGACCAACGTCGACCCGTTCGACGCGCGCCTGGACGACGAGCTCGAACGCGCGCGGCTGCGCCGCGTGTTCGCGCAGAAGCTCGACGCCGCGGTCGGTTACTTGTTGCCGCTGAAGCGCGAATGGCGCAGCGACCGCGCCGGCCCGGCGTGGGTCAGCGGCCCGTGGTTCCTGCGCGACGAGCGGCTGTACCTGATTCCCGGCGATTCGCCGATGGGGCTGCGGCTGCCGCTCGACTCGCTGCCGTGGGCCGCCGCAGGCGACCGCGCCGCGCTGCTGCCGGTCGACCCGTACACGCCGCGCGCGCCGCTGCCCGGCGCGGCGGCGCTGCGCATGCAGGCGGTCGGCGACGGCGTGGCGCCGCTCGGCGCGTCGGGCGCGACGCCGGGCGGTCCGGCAGCGAACGACACGTCGCGCGTGACGACGCCCGGACGCGATGCCACCACCGGCGGGTCCCCCGGCAGCGCAGCCACCGGCGATCGCCGCCCCGGCGACGTCCCGGCGACCGCGCACGCGCGAGAGACGCCGCACCCGCGCGACCCGGCGGCGCCGCCGGCGCGCTTCGAATCGGCCGGCGAGCTCACGCGCACCGCGCTGTGCGTCGAGGTGCGCGACCCGAAGCGCGCCAACGGCCCGACGCCGGCCGGCGCGCCGATCGGCGAGACGGGGGTGCTCTACGTCTTCATGCCGCCGCTGCCGCACCTCGAGGACTACCTGCTGCTGCTCGCGGCGATCGAGGCGACGTGCGTCGAATGCGGCGTGCAGATCGTCGTCGAGGGCTATCCGCCGCCGCGCGACCCGCGGCTGAAGACGTTGTCGGTGACGCCCGACCCCGGCGTCGTCGAGGTCAACATCCACCCGGCGTCGACGTGGGACGAGCTCGTCGACCACACCGAGTTCCTCTACGACGCGGCGCACCGCACGCGGCTTTCGACCGAGAAGTTCATGGTTGACGGCCGGCACGCCGGCACCGGCGGCGGCAACCACCTCGTGCTCGGCGGCGCGACCCCGGCCGACAGCCCGTTCCTGCGCCGTCCCGACCTGCTCGCCAGCCTGCTCGGCTACTGGCACGACCACCCGAGCCTGAGCTACCTGTTCAGCGGGATGTTCATCGGCCCGACGAGCCAGGCGCCGCGCATCGACGAGGCGCGGATGGACCAGGTCTACGAGGTCGAGATCGCGCTCGCCGAGATCGACCGCCAGATCGCACTGCACGGCGCGGGGCAGGTGCCGCCGTGGATCGTCGACCGCTCGCTGCGCCACCTGCTCGTCGACGCCACCGGCAACACCCACCGCAGCGAGTTCTGCATCGACAAGCTGTACTCGCCCGACAGCGCCACCGGCCGGCTCGGGCTGCTCGAGCTGCGCGCGTTCGAGATGCCGCCGCACGCGCGGATGAGCCTGGCGCAGCAGCTGCTGGTGCGTGCGCTCGTCGCGTGGTTCTGGCGCGAGCCGTACCGCGGCCGCGGCGCGACGCGGCTGACCCGCTGGGGCACCGCGATCCACGACCGCTTCCTGCTGCCGACCTTCGTCGAGCTCGACTTCGCCGACGTGATCGCCGACCTGCGCGGCGCGGGCTTCGCGTTCGACGACGACTGGTTCGCGCCGCACGTCGCGTTCCGCTTCCCGGCGATCGGCGACGTCGCCGCGCTCGGCATGCAGCTGACGCTGCGCGGCGCGCTCGAGCCGTGGCACGTGATGGGCGAGGAAGGCTCGGTCGGCGGCACGGTGCGCTTCGTCGACTCGTCGCTCGAGCGGCTCGAGGTCAAGGTGAGCGGCGTCAACGGCAACCGCTACGCGATCACGGTCAACGGCCGCGCGCTGCCGCTGCAGCCGACCGGGCGCGTCGGCGAGTTCGTCTGCGGCGTGCGCTACCGCGCCTGGCAGCCGCCCTCGGCGCTGCACCCGACGATCGCCTCGCACGCGCCGCTGACCTTCGACATCGTCGACCGCTGGCAGCAGCGCAGCCT
>CBDUBX010000289.1:0-3596 GCA_965365495.1 uncultured Burkholderiales bacterium | reverse complement strand
GAGTGCCTGATCCTGACGATGAAGGCCAACCAGAAGTACTTTCCGCTGCTCGACGCCGCAGGCAAGCTGACCGAACACTTTCTCGTCGTCTCGAACATTTCCCCCGACGACGCGTCGCGCGTCGTCGAAGGCAACGAGCGTGTCGTGCGGCCGCGGCTCGCCGACGCCAAGTTCTTCTTCGACCAGGACAGGAAGAAGACGCTGGCGTCGCGCGTGCCGCAGCTGGCCGGCGTCGTCTATCACGCCCGGCTCGGCACGATGGGCGACCGCGTCGAGCGCGTGCGCGCGATCGCCCGGGCGATCGGCGCGCACATCGGCGGCCCGGCGACCGCGGCGCAGGCCGACCGCACGGCGCAGCTCGCCAAGGCCGACCTGCTGACCGACATGGTCGGCGAATTTCCCGAGCTGCAGGGGACGATGGGCGGCTACTACGCGCGTCACGACGGCGAGGCCGACGCGGTCGCCGACGCGATCGACGACCACTACCGCCCGCGCTTCGCCGGCGACGCGCTGCCGCGCAACGACGTCGGCACCGCCGTCGCGCTCGCCGACAAGCTCGAGACGCTGGCCGGGATGTTCGGCATCGGCGCGCTGCCCACCGGCGACAAGGACCCGTTCGCGCTGCGCCGCCACGCGCTCGGCGTCGTGCGGATGCTGATCGAGCGCGGGCTCGATGTCGACCTGCGCGAGCTGATCGACGCCGCGTTCGCGGCGTTCCCGGCCGGACACGGCGACGCGCGCGATGCCGTCGCGCAGTTCGTCTACGAGCGCATCTCCGGGCTGCTGCGCGACCAGGGTTGGACGGCGCACGAGGTCGACGCGGTGATCGCCGCGCGGCCGCCGTGGCCGCAGATCGCGCCGCGGCTCGCCGCAGTGCGCGCGTTCGCCGCGCGGCCCGAAGCGCCGGCGCTGGCGGCGGCCAACAAGCGCGTCGGCAACATCCTGAAGAAGTCGGCCGAGCCGGCGCCGGCGGCGGTCGACCCGGCGCTGCTGCGCGACCCGGCCGAGCAGGCGCTGGCCGAGTCGCTGCAGGCGACGAGCGCGCGCGCCGATGCGGCGTTCGACCGCGGGGACTTCACCGCGTCGCTGCAGGCATTGGCCGAGCTGAAGACGCCGGTCGACGACTTCTTCGACGCGGTGATGGTCCACACCGACGACGCCGCGCTGCGCGCCAACCGGCTGGCGCTGCTGGCGCAGCTGCACCGCACGTTGAACCGCGTCGCCGACTTGGCGCGGCTCGCAACCTGACGCGGGGCCGACGCGATGGCGCGCAAGGACTCGGCGCCGCACGCGGCCAAGCTCGTGATCCTCGGCCGCGACGGCATCCTCAACCACTTCCGCGAGAACCACGTCGCCGCGCCCGAGGAATGGGTGCCGATGCCCGGCGCGCTCGAAGCGGTGGCGCGGATGAACCACAGCGGCTGGCACGTCGTCGTCGCGACCAACCAGTCGGGCATCGGCCGCGGCATGATCGACATGGCCGCGGTCAACGCGGTGCACGCGGCGATGAACCAGGCGCTGCACGCGCAGGGCGGCCGCGTCGACGCGGTGTTCTTCTGCCCGCACACGCCCGAAGACGATTGCGACTGCCGCAAGCCGCGGCCGGGGATGCTGCTCGATGTCGGCCGGCGCTACGGTGTCGACCTCGGCGGCGTGCCGGTCGTCGGCGACACGCTGCGCGACCTGCAGGCCGCCGACGCCGCCGGCGCCGAGCCGCACCTCGTGCTGTCGGGCCGGGCCGCGGGGCTCGCCGACGACGCGGCCGCGGCGATGCTCGCGCAGGTGCCACGGGCGCGCGTCCACGCCAGCCTCGGCGCCTTCGTCGACTTCCTGCTGCAGCGCGACGACCACCCCGATTCGGGCAGCGCGCCGCTGGCCTGACGCACGCGCCCGCGTGAAGCCGGTCTGGCTGCTGCGCTCGCTGTTGTTCGTCGCGTGGATGACGGCCACCGTCGTGCCGTGGGCGATCCTCGTGCTGGTCGCGTCGCTCGTGCTGCGCGGGCCGCGGCTGTACTGGTTCACGCTGGTCTGGGTGCGCGGCGCGGTGTGGGGCGCGCGCGCGATCTGCGGCGTGCGCCACCGGCTGCACGGGATGCACCACCTGCCGACCGCGGCCGAGCGGCGCCACGCGGTCGTCCTTGCGGCCAAGCACCAGAGCACGTGGGAGACGTTCGCGCTGCCGACGCTGATGCCGCATCCGCTGGCCTACGTGTTCAAGCGCGAGCTGCTGTGGATCCCGTTCTTCGGCTGGGCGATGGCGCGGCTCGACATGATCCACATCGACCGCAGCCGGCGCACCGAGGCGTGGGCCAAGGTTGCCGCGCAGGGCAAGCGGCTGGCTGCCGAAGGCGTGTGGGTGATCATGTTTCCCGAAGGCACGCGCACCGAGCGCGGCGCGCACGGCGTCTACAAGAGCGGCGCGGCGCGGCTGGCGATCGAGACCGGCGTGCCGATCGTGCCGATCGCGGTGACGTCGGCGCGGTGCTGGCCGCGGCGCAGCTTCCTCGTGCGCCCCGGCGTCGTCGACGTGTCGATCGGCGCGCCGATCGCCAGCACCGGCCGCCGCGCCGACGAGCTGATGGCCGACGTCCAGGCGTGGATCGAAGCCGAGATGCGGCGGCTCGACCCGGCCGCGTACGCCTAGCCGGCCACCGTCCGCCAGCGGCGGACGCCGTCGGCGCCGTCTTCGGCGCGGACCTCGCCGCGTCCGGCGAGCAGGTGCAGGTGGGCGATCGCCTCGCCGATCGCGAACGCCGTCTGGTGGGCGTCCAGCGGGCGCTGGAACAGAACCGGGAGCAGGTCGGCCGCGCTGCACGTGCGGTCGGCGCACGCGGCGAGCACGTCGGCGCAGCGCGCCGCGTGGTGGTCGTCCAGCTGCGCGACGCGCGCGCGCAGCCCGGTGAACGGCAGCCCGTGCGACGGCAGCACGAGCGTGTCGGCGGGCAGCCGCGCGAGCGCGGCGATCGAATCGAGGTACAGCGGCAGCGGGTCGGCCTCGGGTTCGAGGTCGACGACGCTGACGTTGGTCGAGATCCGCGGCAGCACCATGTCGCCCGAGATCAGCAGCCGCCCGTCGGCGGCGTGCAGCGCGATGTGCTCCGGGGCGTGGCCGTAACCGGCGATGCAGGTCCAGCGCCGGCCGCCGATGTCAAGGCGCTGACCGTCGATCAGCCGCCGGTACTGCCGCGGCACCGCGGGCACCATCTGCGCGTAGTAGTTTGTGCGCTCGCGCACCCATGCCAGCGCGCCGGCGTCGGCCAGACCGTGCAGCGCGAAGAACGCCGCCGCTGCGGCGCCGCCGAAGCCGGTGGCCGCATGGCTGGCGACGCGCGCGGCGTTCCAGTCGGTGGCGCTGATCCACAGCCGGCAGCGCCAGCGTTCGCAGAGCCAGTCCGCCAGGCCGAGGTGGTCGGGGTGCATGTGCGTGACGACGACGCGCAGGACCGGATCGCCGTCGAGCGCGTTCGC
This sequence comes from uncultured Burkholderiales bacterium, assembly GCA_965365495.1. GTDB lineage: Bacteria > Pseudomonadota > Gammaproteobacteria > Burkholderiales > Burkholderiaceae_C > Rubrivivax. The sequence continues at coordinate 128 of CBDUBX010000289.1, read as the reverse complement.
GAACACGCTCTCCCACGCGGCACGCGTCGCCGCGTCGGCGATGCCGCAGTCGACGACGGTCCAGCCGTCGACGCCGTCGATGCGGTCGCGCAGCAGCCACAGGTTGATGTGGTCGAGCGCGAACGGCA
>CBDUBX010000288.1:0-3604 GCA_965365495.1 uncultured Burkholderiales bacterium | reverse complement strand
CGAACGCAGCGCACTCGACGCCGCCGCAGCGGGCGCCGAACCGGCGGCAAGTGGCCCCGACGCCGACGCCGCCGCAGGCGCCGGCGCGACCGGCACCGGCATCGACGCCGCAGGCGCAGCGCTCGCCGCCGCGGGCGGCGGTGCCGACGTGCCTTGCGGCGCGGGTGGCGCCACCGACGCAGGCATTGCTTCGGACGCCGCCGGCGCTTGCAGGGCCGGCGCGACGCGCGGCTCGGGCGGTGGAAACGGCGCCGCGTCGAGCGCCGCCTGCGCGGCGACGATTGCCGGCAAGAGCGCCAGCGCAGTCGGCAAGGCCGTCGCGGCCAGCGCCCACGGTGCGCGGGCAAACGATCTTTTCGACATCGGGTTCGGGCTTTCGTGCGAGGGAAGATCGACGCGCGGCAACGCGGCGTCAGGACGGGAACCACGCCGCGCGCAGTTCGGGCGTCAGCGCAGGCGCGGCGGCGCCGCTGCGCTGCGCGCGCTCGACGACGTGCCAGAAGTAGCGGTAGCTCGCGCGGTCGTGCAGCGCGTCGCGGTGGCGGATCGGTGCCCAGTCGGCGGCCTGCGCGGTCAGCAGCACCTCGACCGCCTGTTCGACCTCGTCCGCGTCGGGCGTGAACGCGGCGACGATCGGCCGGATCTGATCGGGGTGGATGCTCCACATCCGCAGGTAGCCGTAGCGTCGCGCAGCGGTGGCGGCCGCGCGCTGCAGCGCGTCGCGGTCGGCGAACTCGGTGACGACGCCGTGCGACGGCACCTTGGCGTGCGCGTGGCACGCCGCGGCGATCTCGAGCTTGGCGCGGACGACGAGCGGGTGGTCGAACTGGCCGAGCGGCGGCGCGCTGCCCATCGCCGCGAGCGGGATCGCGCCGCGGTGCGCCGACACGAAATCCATCAGCCCGAACGACAGCGATTCGATTCGCGGGTGCGCGGCCAGCGCATCGACGCGGCGCAACGCGCCGTGGGTCTCGACGAGCGCGTGCAGCGCGATTGCCGCACCGCCGAGCGTGTCGATCGTCGCCGCCGCGCGGTCGACGCACGCCGGGCCGTCGACCTTCGGCAGCATCAGGTAAGCCGGCGCCCTCGCCGCGCCGAGCACCGCGGCGGCGACGTCGCCGAAGCGCGGGTGCGCCACCGGCAGCAGCCGCACGCCGACGCGGCCGTGGCGATTCAGCGGGTCGGCCAGCAGCGCGGCGATCGTCTGCGCGTGGTCGACCTCGCCGCCGACCGGCGCGCCATCCTCGTTGTCGAGCGTGACGTCGAAGACCGGCCCGAGATCGGCCTGCAGCGCCAGGCTCTTGCGCATCCGCGCTTCGACCCCGGCGTAGTGGTCGCAGACCGGCAGCGCCGGCAGCGCGGCCTCGTCGGGCTCGAACAAAGCCGCACGGGGCGGCACGGGCGCGGCGGGCGACGGCACCGCGCGATTGTCGCGCGGGCCGCCGCCGGCGGCGCGCGCCGTCCGCGGCGCTCAACGCGCGGGTCGAGCCTTGTCGTCTACTGCCACGACGCCGGCATCGTCAGCCGCGCCGTCGTCGGGTCGCCGGCGGCGTCGATGTCGATCTGCAATGCGACGTGGCCGCTCGGCGAGACGTAGCGGCCGCCGCCGGCGTGCGCCAGCCAGGCGCGGCGGCCGTGGCCGTAGTGCAGCTGCACGGCGGTGCCGCCGGCCGACGTGACGGCCAGGCGGCGGCCATCGCTCATCGCGAACTGCGCGTCGAGGTCGCGCAGCGCGTCGGGCATCGGTTCGTCGGTCGCGCGCGGGGCGACGATCTCGACGCGGTCTTCGGCACCGGACCACATCGCTTGCGCGGTCGGCGCGACGGTTGCGAGCAGGGCCAGCGGCAGCCAGGGGAGGTGGATCGATTTCATTGACGGGCTCCTTCGGTGGACGGCTTTCGTGCGACGGACGCCGATCGCTGCGACCGGCCGGGCCATTGCACGCCGCGACGGCGTCCGCCGACAGTGCACGGCGGGGATAAACCGCGGCCTAAGCTCGGCGATCCGGTCGCATGCGGCCGCCAGCGGCGAGCGAGCGGGCAGGCCCGCGCCGCCCGAGCCTGATGCGCACTTCGAAGCCCGAGAATCCAGCAAGAAGGCGGGCCGCGGCCCGCCTTCGTTGCGCTCGGCGCGGGCCGCGGCCCGCCCGCGCCGCGTCACACCAGGTGCTTCACACCGTCCTGCTCGGCGAGCAGCTCGGCGAGCGTCTTGTCGATCGCCTGCCGGCTGAAGCCGTCGATCTCGAGCCCTTCGACGACCTTGTAGCGGCCGCCCGCACAGGTCACCGGGTAGCCGAAGATCACGTCTTTGGGGATGCCGTACTCGCCGTTGCTCGGCACGCCCATCGTGACCCACGCGCCGTCGGTGCCCTGCGCCCAGTCGCGCATGTGGTCGATCGCGGCGTTGGCCGCACTCGCCGCCGACGACAGCCCGCGCGCGTCGATGATCGCCGCGCCGCGCTTGCCGACCGTCGGCAGGAAGACGTCGCGGTTCCACGCGTCGTCGGCGATCGTGTCCTTCACCGAGCGGCCGTCGATCGTCGCGTAGCGGTAGTCGGCGTACATCGTCGGCGAGTGGTTGCCCCAAACCGCGAGCTTCTCGATCTTCGCCACCGGCTGGCCGGTCTTGGCAGCGAGCTGGCTCTTCGCGCGGTTGTGGTCCAGGCGCAGCATCGCGGTGAAGTTCTCGCGCGGCAGGCTCGGCGCGCTTTTCATCGCGATCCACGCGTTGGTGTTGGCCGGGTTGCCGACGACGAGTACGCGCACGTCGCGGCTCGCCGCAGCGTCGAGCGCCTTGCCTTGTGCGGTGAAGATCTGCGCGTTGGCGGCGAGCAGGTCGGCGCGCTCCATCCCCGGGCCGCGCGGCCGCGCGCCGACGAGCAGCGCGAAGTCGGTGTCCTTGAACGCGGTGTTCGCGTCGGCGTGGGCCTCGACGCCGGCGAGCAGCGGGAACGCGCAGTCGTCGAGTTCCATCATCACGCCCTTCAGCGCCTTTTGCGCCTTCTCGTCGGGGATCTCGAGCAGCTGCAGGATCAGCGGCTGGTCGCGGCCGAGCATCTCGCCGGCGGCGATGCGGAACAGCAGCGCGTAACCGATCTGACCGGCGGCGCCGGTGACCGCGACGCGGACGGGTTTCTTCGAGCTCATCGGGGGTCTCCTGCAGCGGGCGGTGCGTCCGGACGGCACGCGCGGCGCCGCCCGGCGGTTCGTCGGGGCGGCGCGCGGCGCGCGCCGCCCGGGGGGTCGCGCGAGTCTAGCGGCTGCGCCGCAGCGGGCGGCGATTGCGGCAGGTCGGACGCGTCGCGCGCGGCGCGCACGCTGGTCGCACGGCGGACCCCGTTGGCCGCCGCTGGCGCTGTGGTGCAATCCGCCGATGTCCGATCCCCAGCTGGCCGCGCCCGAGCGCACCGCACAGGCGCCGTCGTTCCGCCCGCTGTACCGGCAGATCAAGTCGCTGCTCGTCGCGGGCCTGCAGGCCGGCGAGTGGCAGCCCGGCCAGTCGATCCCGAGCGAGATCGAGCTCGCGTCGCGCTTCCGCGTGAGCCAGGGAACGGTGCGCAAGGCGATCGACGAAATGGCCGCCGAGAACCTGCTCGTGCGCCGCC
>CBDUBX010000287.1:0-3604 GCA_965365495.1 uncultured Burkholderiales bacterium | reverse complement strand
GGCCGCCGCACCGGCCAGCGCCGCGGCGTCGACCGGCACGTGGTCGATGCTGTAACTGTGGCCGACGAGCGCCTCGGGCAGCGCCGCGAACAGCGTCGCCGACGCCGCCGACGCGGCGGCGTCGAACCACAGCGTCAACCGGTGCATCGCGCGTCTGGCGGCGGCTGCGACGGTGGCGTCACCGGCGGCGCCGCGCCGCTGGCGCGCCGCCGGTCGATCGCCGCGAGCACCGCGCGCTTGGCGTCATCGTCGAGCGATGCCCACGCGGCGATCTCGTCGATCGTCCGCGCGCACCCGGTGCACAGGCCGCTGGCCGCATCCATCGTGCACACCGAGATGCACGGCGACGCGACGCCGGCAGCGACCGCGCGAGATGCGGGCGGAGTCATCGCTGCGGCGACACGTCGACTGCGTCGACCCCCGCGACGGCCACGCTCGCAGCCACCGCAGCGCCCGCAGCGCCCGCAGCGCCCGCAGCGCCCGCAGCGCCCGCGGCGCCCGCAGCCGCCGCATCGTTCGTCACGTCGGCAACGATCCCGCCGGTCAGCCGCAGCAAATCCTGGGGCGACAGGCAGAACACGGCGTTCGGATGCCCGGCCGCCGCCCACAGCGTCGAGAAGCGGAACAGCGACCGGTCGACGAGCGTCGGCAATGGCCGCAGGTGCGCGAGCGGCGCGACGCCGCCGATCGAGAACCCGGTGTGCGCCTTGACGCGCGCGGCGTCGGCGCTGACCCACGTGCCCGGCGGCGCGCCGACGATCGCGGCGACGCGCGCTTCGTCGACGCGCCGGTCGCCGGCGGCGACGACGAGCAGCGCGTCGCCCACTGCGCTTGCGTCGCCGTCGTCGCGGTCGTCGGCGCCGTCGGCGCCGGCACCGCCGTGCCGCCCCTCCGCCGCGCGGTCGACCGCGGCGTCGGCGCGGCGGAAGACGAGGCTTTTCGCGATCTGCCCGACGGCGACGCCCAGGTGCGCCGCCGCGGCCGCGGCGCTTTTCACCGGTTCGTCGAGCCAGCGCGGCGCGTGCGCGTGGCCCTGCCGCGCGAGCTCGGCGGCGACGCGCGCGCAGCCCGGGTGCGCGGTCAGGCCACCCGCAGCCACGTCAGGCGGCGGCCGCCGTGGCCGCGCGCCGCGCCCGCCACGCGCGGGCGACGCGCGAACCCGGGGCGCGGCCGAGCGCGTCGGAAATCCACGCCGCGGTGGCGACCAGCGCGTCGAGGTCGATGCCGGTGTCGATCCCCATGCCGTGCAGCATGAACGCGACGTCTTCGGTCGCGACGTTGCCGGTCGCGCCCTTCGCGTACGGGCAGCCGCCGAGGCCGGCAACGCTGGCGTCGAAGACGTGCACGCCGAGGTTCAGGCACGCCAGGATGTTGGCCAGCGCCTGGCCGTAGGTGTCGTGGAAGTGGCCGCTGACCTCGTCGACCGGGTAGTGGCGCAGCGCGCGTTCGACCGCGCGCTGCGTGGCCCGCGGCGTGCCAACGCCGATCGTGTCGGCGACGCCGACGTGGTCGACGCCGATCGCCTTCATCCGCCGCACCACGTCCTCGACCGCGTCGGCCGAGACCTCGCCTTCGTACGGGCAGCCGAGCGCGCACGACACCGCGCCGCGCACCTTGACGCCGGCGGCGTGCGCCTGCTCGACGACCGGCGCGAAGCGATCGATGCTCTCGGCGATGCCGCAGTTGATGTTGCGCCGGCTGAACGATTCGCTCGCCGCGCCGAAGACGACGATCTCGTCGGGCCGCGTCGGCAGCGCGGCGTGCAGCCCCTGCAGGTTCGGCGTCAGCACCGCGTAGCGCACGCCGGGGCGGCGGTCGATGCCGGCCATCACCGCCGCGGCGTCGGCCATCTGCGGCACCCACTTCGGGCTGACGAAGCTCGTCGCCTCGATGTCGCGCACGCCGGCGGCCTGCAGCCGGTGGACGAGTTCGACCTTCGTCGCCGCGGCGACGGGCTGCGCTTCGTTCTGCAGCCCGTCGCGCGGGCCGACCTCGACGATCGTTGCGCGGGTCACGGTGGACAGCGGCATCGCGTGCACTCCTGTCGTCAACGGCTGGGGATCGGCGTCTTGCGGTCGACCGCGACGACGCTGACCGAGTTCTGCGGCGAGCCTTCGATGACGCGTTCGGAATACGTCAGGTAGACGAGCGCGTTACGCGCCGGGTCGACCATGCGCACGGTGCGCAGCCGCTTGAAGATCAGGCTGATGCGCTCGCTGAACACTTCTTCCTGCTTCGGCAGCGTCGCGCCGAAGGCGATCGGGCCGACCTGGCGGCAGGCGATCGACGCGTCGGACTTGTCCTCGGCGATGCCGATCGCGCCCTTGATGCCGCCGGTCTTGGCGCGCGACACGTAGCAGGTGACGCCGCTGACCTTCGGATCGTCGTAGGCGTCGACGACGATCTTGTGGTCGGGGCCGATCAGCTTGAACACGGTGTCGACCTCGCCGATCGGCTCGGCGCGCGCGGCACCGGCACCGACGACGGCGAAGGCCGCGGCCGACGCGGCGATCGCGCCGGCGGCCACGCGACGGCGCGAGCGCGGACACGGCGGGTGGGATCGGTGAACTTCTGGCGGCATCGCGTCGGCGTCCGAGTGTCAGTCGTGTCCTATCGCACGGGTCGACAGCGTAGCGCCGTTTGCATTTCGCGCTTCGTTGCGAGGCGCCCCGGCGGGGGATGGTGCGGTCGCGGGCCGGCCGGCACACTGGTTCGCATGAACCCGCGTCGCTGCCTCACGCTCGCCCAGCGCATCGACGCGCTGCTGCAGCGCGAGCTCGGCGAAGGCATCGACGCGGCGCGGATGGCGGTCGATGCGCGCTACGCGCGCGACGCGCTGTTCGTCTGCGACGCGCTGCCCGGCACCGACGGCGCGCTGCTCGCGGCGCAGTTCCGCGTCGCCGCGGCCGGGGCGCCGCCGCCCCTCGGCGAAGCGCCGCGCAGCGACGCCAAGCGCACCACGCCGCGACCACCGTCGCGTTGATCACACCGACGCGGCGCGTCGAAGTGCGCGCCCTCGATCGACTCGGGTCAGCCGCCTTCGGCCGCTGCCAGCGCCAGCAACGGCTGACCTTCGTCGACCTGTTCGCCGACGGCGACGAGCCAGCGTTCGACGACGCCGGCGCGCGGCGCGTGGGTCGTGTGCTCCATCTTCATCGCCTCGACGACCGCCAGCGGCTGCCCCCCGACCACCGTGTCGCCGGTGGCGACGAGCAGTGCGACGACTTTGCCCGGCATCGGCGCGGCGAGGCCGCCCGGCGCCGGCGCCGCGTCGCCGGCGTGGGCCAGCGTGTCGACGTCGACGACCAGCGCGCTGCCGGCGCCGGTGAACACCGCCGTGCGTTCGCCGTCGCGGTAGACGGTCGCGGTGTAGCGGCGCTCGCCGAGCGTCACGTCGTGCCGGCCGTCGCCGAGCGACCGCGCGGCGAACGGCCAGCGCCGATCGCCGAGCTCGAGCATCGTCGCGCCGTCGTGCTGCCGCTCGACGAACACCGGCAGCGCCGGCGCGTCGGCGTCGGCGGCGGGCAGCAGCAGGCGCAGGCGCCGCCGCGCGCCGCCGAACAGCCGCCCGCCGTCGCGCTTGGACCACGGGGCGGCGCCCTCC
>CBDUBX010000286.1:0-3642 GCA_965365495.1 uncultured Burkholderiales bacterium | reverse complement strand
GTGTGCTTGCTGATCGCCGCGGTGCGCTTGCGGTCGAGCCAGAACTTCTTGCGCGCGTCGGCGCCGACCGCGACGAAGCCTTCGCCCGACCGGCCGTTGGCCAGGCGGACGACCTCGCTCGCGGCGCGCGCCACCGCGTCGGGGTCGTCGCCGACGATGTCGCCGAGCAGGACCATCTTCGGCACACCCGACGCGCCGACCGCGCCCGGCGCGCGCTTGCTCTTCGTCGCGTAGCCGACCGCCTTCAGGTAGCGGTCGTCGAGGTGCTCGAGTCCGGCGAGCTGGACGTCGGTCTGCGCGAACAGCCAGTCCTTGATCTCGACGATGCTCGGCACCGCGTCGCGCGCGTTGCCGAAGAACTCGAGGCACACGGTGCGCACGTGCGCCGGCATGCGGTGGACGATCCAGCGCGCGCTGGTGATCAGGCCGTCGCAGCCTTCCTTCTGGATGCCCGGCAGCCCGGCGAGGAACTTGTCGGTGACGTCCTTGCCGAGACCTTCGCGGCGGAACACGGCGCCCGGGATCTCGAGGATGTCGGTGCGTTCGAGCTTGCGGCCGCCGGCGTCGAAGGTCTTCAACTCGAACCGCGCCACCGCGACGTCGTGGATCTTGCCGAGGTTGTGGTCGAGCCGCGTCACTTCGAGCCACTTCGCATCGGGCGTGACCATGCGCCAGCTCGCGAGGTTGTCGAGTGCGGTGCCCCACAGCACCGCCTTCTTGCCGCCGGCGTTCATCGCGATGTTGCCGCCGACGCAGCTGGCCTCGGCCGACGTCGGGTCGACCGCGAAGACGTAGCCGGCGTGCTCGGCCGCCTCGACGACGCGCTGCGTGACGACGCCGGCGCCGGTGGCGAGCGTCGGCACCGGCCGATCGACGCCGGGCAGCGACACCATTTCGATCGCCGACAGCGAGTCGAGCTTCTCGGTGTTGATCACCGCGCTCTGCCACGTCAGCGGCACGCCGCTGCCCGAGTAGCCGGTGCCGCCGCCGCGGGGAATGATCGTCAGCCCGAGGTCGATGCAGCCCTGCACCAGCGCCGCCATCTCGGCTTCGGTGTCGGGCGTCAGCACGACGAACGGGTATTCGACGCGCCAGTCGGTCGCGTCGGTCACGTGGGCCACGCGCGACAGCCCGTCGAACTTGATGTTGTCGCCGCGGGTGTGCCGCCCGAGCGTGCGGCGTGCGGCGCGACGCAGGTCCCACACGGTGCGGAAGTGCGCGGCGAATGCGTCGACCGCGGCGCGCGCGGCGGCCAGCAGCTCACCGACCAGCGCATCGCGGCCGGCGTCGTCGGCGCCGCCGTCACGGCGCTTTTCGACTTCCGACAGGCGGTGGTGCAACGCGTCGATCAGCGCCTGGCGGCGCTTCGGGTTCTCGAGCAGGTCGTCCTCGAGGTACGGATTGCGCTGCACGACCCAGATGTCGCCGAGCACCTCGTAGAGCATCCGTGCCGATCGGCCGGTGCGCCGCTCGGCGCGAAGCCGACCGAGGACGTCCCACGCACGCTCGCCGAGCAGCCGCAGCACGATCTCGCGGTCCGAAAACGACGTGTAGTTGTACGGAATCTCGCGCAGGCGGACGGCGGATTCGGCGTCGTCGACGACGGCAGGCGACGCGGGCGGTGTCATCAGCACGGCGGGACCCCAGGGTTAGTACCGATCCTAGCGCAGGCCCCGATGGCGCCGGGCCTGCGAATGTGACGTTTGCCGACCCGCGGCGACGACGGCCGGCACCTGCGTCGACGCGTTCGGCGACGTCCGGAATTGTCACGAAAGCGCGCCATACTCGTCGTTTGTCGGTCCACAGCAAACCTGATGGAGATTTCGATGCCTTTCAAGTTCCTTGCCCCGCTCGCGACGGCGGCCGTGGCGGCGCTGGCCTCGGCGCCGGCGCTGGCGCAGACCGAGATCCAGTGGTGGCATTCGATGACCGGCGCGCTCGGCGAGCGCGTCAACGAGTTCGCCGAAGGCTTCAACGCGAGCCAGAAGGACTACAAGGTCGTACCGGTCTACAAGGGCTCGTATCCGGAGTCGATGACCGCGGCCATCGCCGCCTACCGCGCCGGCAACGCGCCGCACATCGTGCAGGTGTTCGAGGTCGGCACCGCGACGATGATGAGCGCCAAGGGCGCGATCAAGCCCGTCTACCAGCTGATGAACGAGTCGGGCATCAAGTGGGACCCGAAGGCCTATGTGCCGGCGGTCGCCGGCTACTACACCGACCGCCGCGGCAACATGCTGTCGATGCCGTTCAACTCGTCGACGCCGGTGTTCTACGTCAACAAGGACGCATTCCAGAAGGCCGGGCTCGCACCGGTGGCGCCGAAGACGTGGAAGGAGTTCGCGATCACCGCCGGCAAGCTCAAGGCCAGCGGCCAGAGCTGCGTCTACACCACCGGCTGGCCGGCGTGGGTCCATGTCGAGAACTTCAGCGCCTGGCACAACCTGCCGATCTCGACCGCCGAGAACGGCATCGGCAGCGTCAACACGCAGATGAAGGTCAATTCGCCGGCGCACGTGCGGCACGTGCAGCTGCTCGCCGACTTCGCGAAGAACGGCTGGTTCACCTACGCCGGCCGGCGCAACGAGGCCGAGGCCAAGTTCTACAGCGGCGAGTGCGCGATGCTCACGTCGAGCTCGGGCGCGCAGGCCAACATCCGCAAGAACGCGAAGTTCGACTTCTCGGTGAACTTCCTGCCGTACCACGACGACATCCGCGGCGCGCCGCAGAACTCGATCATCGGCGGCGCCAGCCTGTGGGTGCTTGGCGGCAAGAAGCCGGCCGAATACAAGGGCGTCGCGCAGTTCTTCAACTACATCGCGCAGCCCGAGATGCAGGCCAAATGGCACCAGGCGACCGGCTACGTGCCGATCACGACGGTGGCCGCCGACCTCACCGCCAAGTCGGGCTACTACGAAAAAAACCCCGGCGCCGACATTGCCGTCAAGCAGCTGAACCACAAGCCGCCGACCGCGAATTCGAAAGGCCTGCGCCTGGGCAACTACGTGCAGGGCCGGGCGGTCATCGAGGAAGAGATGGAAGCGGTGTTCGCCGGTCGCAAGGACGCGAAGGCCGCGATGGACGACGCCGCCCGCCGCGTCGACGACATCCTGAAGAAGTTCGCCGCCACCGCGCGCGACAGCTGACGCCACCGGCCCCGCCCGCTTCCCGGCCGCCCCGCGCGGCCGGCGGGTGGCGCGCGGTCGCGACGCCGCATGGACAAACGCGTCAGTTTCCGGTCGAAGTGGCTGCCGTACGCGCTGGTCGCGCCGCAGCTCGCGATCACGATCGTTTTCTTCTTCTGGCCTGCCGGGCAGGCGCTCTTCTACGCCTTCCAGCGCCAGGACGCGTTCGGCATGAACGTCGAGTTCGCCGGGCTCGAGAACTTCGTCTACCTGTACAACGACCAGGCCTACCTCGACTCGTTCGAGGTGACCGCGGTGTTCAGCGTGCTCGTCGCGCTCGGGGGCATCGTCATCGGCCTGGTCCTCGCGGTGCTTGCCGACCGCGCGCTGCGCGGGTCGATGGCCTACCGCACGCTGCTGATCTGGCCGTACGCGGTCGCGCCGGCGATCGCCGGCGTGCTTTGGGGCTTCCTGTTCGCGCCGTCGATCGGCATCGTCACCTACGTGCTGCGCGGCT
>CBDUBX010000285.1:0-3677 GCA_965365495.1 uncultured Burkholderiales bacterium | reverse complement strand
GACGGCCGATGCAGTCACAGCCGGCGCGGCGTGCGGCGCGATCGGGCGGTGCGCGCGGGTCGCGCCGCCGTTCGAACTCAAGCGGCGCAGCGGCGAATTCGGTCGCGCGTCGTCTGCCGCCGCGTCGACGCGTGACCGCGGCCGGTCGGCCGCGCGGAAGGACGATGGCAGGCCCACATCGATGGCGATTCTAGCGATGCGACCCTCGGCGACCGCGGCTTGTCGCGGCGATCAACCGCCGCGGGCGTCGAACCAGCGCCGCGCCGCGCGGGCGTCATCGCCGATCGCGGCGCGCAGTGCGTCGAGCGTCGGGTAGCGCGCCTCGTCGCGCAGCTTGTGCAGCAGGTCGATGCGAACGCAGCGGCCGTAGCCGCCGTCGGCGCCGAGTCCGGCGGGCCAATCCAAGCAGTGCATTTCGAGCAGCACGCGCCCCGAGTCGTCGACCGTCGGACGCACGCCGAGGCTCGCGACGCCCGGCAGCGGTGCCGGCGCGAGGCCGTGGACCTCGGCGACGAAGATCCCGGCGGCCGCCGGCCGCGGATGGTCGAAGCGCAGGTTCAGCGTCGGGTGGCCGAGCGAGCGGCCGAGCTTCTTGCCGTGCAGCACGTGGCCGCTGATCGCGTACGGCCGGCCGAGCAGCGCCGCGGCGTGCGCCAGGTCGCCGTCGGCGAGCGCGGCGCGGACCGCCGACGAGCTGACGCGGTGGCCGTGGACCTCGTAGCTCAGCATCCGCGCGACGTCGAAGCCGCGCGCGGCGCCGGCAGCGTCGAGCATCGCGTAGGTGCCGGCGCGGCGTGCGCCGAAGCGGAAGTCGTCGCCGACGAGCACGTAGCGCGCGCCAAGCGACGAGCAGACGATGCGGGCGATGAAGTCCTCGGCCGGCATCGCCGCAAACGGGGCGTCGAACGGCGCGACGACGACGACGTCGACGCCGCAGCGCGCGAGCTCGGCGAGTTTGTCGCGCAGCGTGCCGATGCGCCGCGGCGCCGTGTCGGCGTTGCCGGCGCGCGCGGCGAAATAGTCGCGCGGGTGCGGCTCGAAGGTCAGCACGCAGCTCTTCACGCCGCGGTGCCGCGCCTCGCTGACGAGCAACGCGAGCATCGCCTGGTGGCCACGGTGGACGCCGTCGAAGTTGCCGATCGTCAGCGCGCAGCCGCCGGGAAGCCGTGCCGGCGGGCGGTGGTGGATGCGCACCGTCAGACTGCCATCGCCGCAGCGTCGGCCGGCGCCGCGGCCGAGGCATCGCCGTCGTCCTTCGCCGGCAGCCCCAGTAGGCGGCGGTACAGCGCGAGGTAGGCGACGGCGGCGCGGTCCCAATCGAACTGTGCGGCGCGGGCGCGGATCGCCGCGGCGGCCGCCGGCGTCGAACGCCGCGCCAGGCCGCGCTCGACGACTGCGCGCATCGCTTGCGGGTCGAAGTCGTCGAAGTAGTCCGCCGCGTCGCCGCCGACCTCGGGCAAGCTGGTCAGGCGCGACAGGAACGTCGGCCTGCCGAAGTGCATCGCTTCGATCGGCGGCAAGCCGAAGCCTTCGGTCAGCGACGGAAAGACGAAGCCGGCGCAGTGCGCGTAGGCCCAGGCCTTTTGCGCGTCGTCGATGCCGAGGTGGAACTCGACGTTCGGCAGCTCGACGCGGGCGCGCAGCGCGCGGCTGTCGTCGCCGGGCGGGCCGCAGAACACGAAGCGCATCTCGGGCCACGCGCGCGCCAGGCCGACGATCGCCTGCGGGTTCTTCGACGGCGACATGCGGCTCAGGTGAAACAGGAACGGCCGCGCGTCGCCGTCGGTCCAGCCGGGAAGCGGCCGCTGCGCGTGGCCGACGAAGCTGCGCGCACCGTTGTGGACGACGTGCAGCGGGCCGCTCCAGCCGAGGTGGCGGCGAACGTCGGCGGCGGTGTGGTGGCTGATCGCGACGACGACGTCGGTGCGCGCGATCAACGCCTCGGTGCGGCGCTGGTGGCGCCACGTCGAGTACGCATTGCGGCCGTAGCGGTAGTTCAGATCGTGGACCGTGACGGCGCGAACGCCGGCGCCGCGCGGCGGCAGCGTCTTGTTGAGCTGGTGCAGCGAGTGCCACAGCGCGTAGCGCTGCGGCCGAACGTGGACGATCCGCTGCCAGCGGTTCACCGCCACGTAGCCGACGCCGTCGCCGTACATCCCGGCCAGGTGCGGCCGCAGGTGGAAGTCGAATTCGATGCCGTCGCGTTCGCGCCAGCGCGGTGCGGCCGCGGCGATGCGCTGACCGATCTGCAACGCGAACTCGCCGAGGCCGTCGTGCAGTGCGCCGATGTTGCCGAGGCTGATGCCGATGCGGCGCGAATCCATCGCCGCGCAGTGTAGCCAGCGCGCCTCGCGGGTCAGCGCCGCAGCCACGCCCGCAGCTGAACGCCGCGCTTGTAGAGGCTGCGCGCGATCCGCTGCCGCGGCGACAGCCGCCCCGCGGCGTCGCGGTCGTCGGGATGGCGCAGCGTGGCGAAGCCGGCGAGCGCCAGCGCTCGCAGCAGCTCGGTATCGGCGGCGTGGGCGCGCGCCAGGTCGCGCAGAAAGCGACCGTGGTGCGCCGGGCGCGATGCCGCTAACGGTGCGAGGTTGCCGCGGAACTGGTGGAAGCAGTGCAGCAGTGCCCACGCCTGTTCGTCGTCGAGCGCCGGAAACCGATCGCGCACGATCGCCGCGCAGTCGGTCGTGTGGCGCCGCGTGTCCGACGACAGCCCGCCGAGCGAGTAATGCACCGTCGGCGTGTCGACGCGGACGATCTCGACACCGGCGTCGATGCACGCGACGAGCCACGCGAAATCGGCGGCGATCTTCAGGTCGGTGCGGTACGGCCCCGAAGCGGCGTAGGCGGCGCGCGTCGCGTAGACCGCGTTGTGGCAAACGTTGGCGCAGCGCAGCACCGAACCCGCGTCGAGTGCTTCGGGCAGCCACAGCTTGTCGCGCCGGTCTTCGCGCAACGCCCACGCGGCGGTGCAGACCAGCCGGGCCGCGCCGCGGTCGGCGCCGCGGGCGTGGTCGGCGACCGCCTGCGCGGCGTCCCGCGTCAGCCAGTCGTCGGCGTTGAGCACGCAGACGTAATCGCCGGCGGCGAGCTCGACCGCCTTGTTCAGCGCGTCGTAGAGCCCGCCGTCGGGTTCGGACACGTAATACGCGAGCTGCGCGGCGTGGCGTTCGACGACTTCGAGCGTGCCGTCGGTCGACGCGCCGTCGACGACGATGTGCTCGACGGCGACGCCGCGCTGCGCCTGCACGCTGGCGAGCGTGCGCTCGACGGTCCGCACCGCGTTGCGCACGACGGTGACGTAGCTGATCGTCGGCGGCGGCGGCGCTGCGACCCGACCGTCGGCCGCGAACGAAGCCGGTTCGCCGGCGACGCGCTGCCCGCCTTCGGCCCGGCGCTGCGGGTTCGGCGGCAGCGTGCGCCGCCACGTCGGCCACGTCGGCGCGTTCGCCGTCACGCCGCCTCGGCGGTCGCCGCCGTGAGGCCGCGCAGCGCCGCTTCGGCGGCGGCGCTGACGTGGCGCCAGTCGCCGGGGGCGAGGTCGGCCGGCAGCTTCAGCGCGCCGAAGGCCTCGCGGTGCAGCGCCTCGCAGCGGTTGCCGACCGCGGCGATCATGCGTTTGACCTGGTGGTAGCGACCCTCGGTCAGCGTCAGCCGCAGCGTGTGGCGGTCGACGGCCT
>CBDUBX010000284.1:0-3679 GCA_965365495.1 uncultured Burkholderiales bacterium | reverse complement strand
CTGCGCCGCGGCCTGGCGCGCGCCGGCCTGCTGGTCGGTGTGGCTGAACTTCAGCGTCGTCTGCGCATACGCCGGCAGCGCGACGGTGAACGCCGCGGCGAGCGCGGCTACGGTGGTGCGTCGTTTCATGGCAGGTCTCCTCGGGGTGGACGGGGCTCGAAATCGGCGAGCACGACGCGCGTGCCGCTGGCGTGGGACCGGTAGACGGCTTCCTCGACGCGCAGGTTGGCGAGGTAGTCGCGGGCGGTGTTCTCGAGCGGCGCGCCGCTCGCCAGGTGGGCGAGCACGTGCCGCTGCAGCGCGGTGCACGCACCGCCGAACGCGCCGGCCGCGCCGCTGTCGTAGACGTGCTCGGACTCGGCGCCGCCGTGCGGCTTGAACCACATCCGCGCGTCGCCGTCCAGGCGCATCACGCCGCGCTCGCCTTCGAGCCAGCCCTCGCCCATCGTGCGCCGCAGGTTGGCGGCGACGTGCTCGTTGAGCCGGTTGCCGTCGAACACGCCGCTGCGGTCGTCGTCGAACTCGAAGACGACGATGCCCGCGTCCTCGCCGGCGATCGCCGGGTTCAGCCGCCGCAGCCGCGCCGACACCGCGCGCACCTCGCCCATCAGATAGCGGAACGTGTCGATGAAGTGGACCGCGGTTTCGCGCACCAGGAAGCGCCGCATCTGCGGGAACGCCGGCTGGCGGTCGAGGTAGGCGCGCGGGCCCTGACCGTCGCCCGGGCGCAGGCGGAACGCGATGCCGTGCAGCCGGCCGAAGAAGCCGGCGTCGATCAGGCGCTTCCATTCGCGGAACCACGGCGCGAAGCGGAAGTTCTCGTGGATCACCAGCGGCACGCGGGCGGCCTCGGCATGCGACGTCATCGCGACGGCGTCGTCCCAGCCGTCGCCGAACGGCTTCTGGCAGATCACCGGCACGCCGCGATCGACCGCGGCCGTGACCGCGGCACGTTGCGCCGACGGCGGCAGGCACAGGTCGACGAGCGCCGGGCGTTCGGCGTCGAGCATCGCGCCGACGTCGCCGTAGCACTTCGGGATACCGAAGCGTGCGGCCAGCGGCTCGGCGTTGGCGACGCTGCGGTTGGCGATCGCGACGACCGGCGCGTCGAGGTCGCGCCAGCCTTCGAGCTGGAACTGCACGAAGTAGCCGGCGCCGGCAACGGCGATGCGCGGCGCGTCCATCACACGCCCTCGGCGACGGCGCGCGCGATGTCGGCGGTGCCGCTCGCGCCGCCGAACTCGCGCGGCCGCACGCGACCGTCGGCGAAGGCCGCCTCGACCGCGCGCTCGACGGCGCGCCCCGCATCGGCGAGCGCCGGGTCGGCGTGGCGCTCGGACAGCCAGTCGAGCATCATCGCCGCCGACAGGATCGTCGCCGTCGGGTTGGCGATGCCCTGGCCGGCGATGTCGGGCGCGGTGCCGTGCGCCGGCTGGAACAGCGCGTGGTGGTCGCCGATGTCGGCCGACGGCGCCATACCCATGCCCCCGGCCAGCGCGGCGATCAGGTCCGACAGGATGTCGCCGAACATGTTCTCGGTGACCAGCACGTCGTAGGTCCACGGCTTCAGCACGAGGTTCAGCGCCATCGCGTCGACGTAGGCGTGTTCGGTGGCGACGTCGGCGTAGGCCGCCGCGCGCTCGTCGAAGACCTCGCGCCAGAAGGCCATCGAGCGGAAGACGTTGGCCTTGTCGACGTTGGTCACCTTGCCCGGGCGGCCGCGCGCCTTGCGCTGTCGCGCCAGCGCGAGCGCGTGGTCGCAGACGCGCGCCGTGCCGGCGCGGCTGATGCGCATCGTGTCGAGCGCCGCCGCGGCGTCGCCGCTGCCTTCGACGCGGCCGCGGCCGCGTGCGTAAAACAGTCCTTCGGTGTTCTCGCGCACCAGCACGAGGTCGATCTGCGCGGCGCGCGGGTCGGCGAGCGGCCCCGGCAGCCCGCCGAAAGCGCGCACCGGGCGCACGCCGGCGTAGAGGTCGAGCGCGAAGCGCAGGTCGAGCTGCGGAATGATTTCGGTGCCGTCGGCGCCGCGGACGTGCGGCAGGCCCATCGCACCGAACAGGATCGCGTCGGCGGCACGGCACGCGGCGAGCGTCGCGTCGGGCAGCGCGACACCGGCGTCGACGTAATGCTGCGCACCGGCGGGGTGGCGCACGCAGTCGAAGCGCCGGCCGCAGCGCGCGGCGACGGCGTCGAGCACCACGAGCGTCGCGTCGACGACCTCGACGCCGATGCCGTCGCCGGGCAGCACGGCGATCGCGTAGGCGGGTCGAGTCATCGTCCTTCCTCCCTCACATCTGCGCCAGGCGGAAGCGCTCGCAGATCGCGACCAGCTCGCGGCTGGCGCGCTCGCGGTGGCTGCGGTTGACGCGCGCCGCGCCATCGGCGTCGCCGGCGAGCAGGCGCTCGACCATCTCGCGGTGCTCCCGCGTCGAATGCACCGGCTTGGGCCGCAGGCGCAGCGTGAACATCCGCGCGCGGTGGGCGCGGTCCCAGTAGTTCATCACCGTGGCGTGCAGCTGGCGGTTACCGGCGAGCTCGAGCAGCCCCGAGTGGAAGCGCTCGTCGGCGGCGGCCCAGCCGTCGAGGTCGTCGGCGGCGAGGGCCGCGTCCATCGCGCGGGTCGCGTCGAGCAGCGGCTGCAGCGCGTCGGCGCCGGGGCGGCGCCGCGCCAGCAGCTCGCACGCCATCCCTTCGAGCGCGGTGAGGATCTGGTAGATCTCGAGCATGTCGGCGGGCGACACCGGCAGCACGCGCATGCCGTGCCGCGGGATCACTTCGACGAGGCCTTCGCCCGACAGCCGCGTCAGGGCCTCGCGCACCGGCGTGCGGCTCATGCCGAGCGCCAGCGCGACCTCCTGCTCGAGCGCGCGATGCCCCGGCGGCCAGACGTTGTCGAGGATCCGCCGGCGGATCTGCGCGTGCGCCTCGTCGGCCAGCGACACACCGGTTGCCGCGCCGTTCGTCGCCGGGCTCACCGGTAGCTCCAGTGCACCGGCGCGAGCCCGGGTGCCGGCATGTCGGCGAGCGTGGCGAGCTCGTCGCCGAGCAGGCAGCCGAGCACCGCGGTGCGCCGGTCGGCACCGGCGAAGGCGATGCTCGACACGTTGCGCAGCACCGGCGCGGGGTTGCGGTCGAGGTGCGGCCGGCCCATCGTGCCGGCTTCGAACGCGGCGTCGGCGGCGGCGACGAACGCCGCGTCGGCGTCCTCGAGCCACAGCGTCTGCGACCCGTCGGGCGCGACGCGGATCAGCCGGTTGCTGACGATCGACACGACCCACGCCGCGCCGCCCTCGTCGAACGCCAGGCCGTCCGGGAACGTCCCGGCACCGAAGGTCGCGACGACCTCCGCGGCGCCCAGCGTGCCGTCGTCGTCGAGCAGCGCGAAACGCGACAGCCGGCGCGAAAAGGTCTCGACGACGTACAGCCAGCGGCCGCTCGGGTCGAGCGCGACCTCGTTGGTGTAGCCGAGACCGTCGGCGACGATCCGCGGATCGCCGCGAGCCGGTACGCAGACGACGAAGCCGTCGGCGCAGCCGCGGTGGTAGCCGCGGGCGCGCGGAACGAGACGGGTGCTGACGGTGACCCACGTCCTCCCGGCGCGGTCCTGGACGACGAAGTTCGTCGGCGGCAGCGGCACGCCGTCGACGGCGGGCAGCCACGGCTCGACGCGACCGTCGCG
>CBDUBX010000283.1:0-3683 GCA_965365495.1 uncultured Burkholderiales bacterium | reverse complement strand
CCAAACCGCGCGTCGTGCAGCTGATCGTCTTCTGCGCGGTGATCGGCATGCTGCTCGCGCAGCCGGGTCTGCCCGACCTGCGGCTCGCCGCGGCGGCGACGGTCGGCATCTGGCTCGTCGCCGCGGCCGCGGCAGCGTTCAACTGCCTTGTCGAACAGCACATCGACCGCCGCATGCAGCGCACGGCATGGCGGCCGACCGCGCGCGGCACGCTGACGTCGACGCAGACCGTCGCCTTTTCGACGCTGCTGTGCGCGGCCGGCTGCGCGGTGCTGTGGTTCTGTGTCAACCCGCTGACGATGGTGCTGACGTTTGCCACCTTCGTCGGCTACGCGGTCGTCTACACCGTGGTGCTGAAGCCGCTGACGCCGCAGAACATCGTCATCGGCGGCGCCTCGGGGGCGATGCCGCCGGTGCTCGGCTGGGCGGCGATGACCGGCGACGTCGGCCACGAGGCGCTGATCCTGTGTCTGATCATCTTCCTGTGGACGCCGCCGCACTTCTGGGCACTGGCGCTGTACCGCGTCGAGGACTACCGCCGCGCCGGGCTGCCGATGCTGCCAATCACCCACGGCCCCGAGTTCACGCGGCTGCAGGTGCTGCTGTACACCGTGGTGCTGTTCGCGGCGACGCTGCTGCCGTTCGTCTTCCGCATGAGCGGCTGGCTGTACCTGCTCGCCGCGGTCGCGCTCGGCGCGCTGTTCATCGCCTACGGCTGGCTGCTGTGGCGCGACTACAGCGACGTGCTCGCGCGCAAGACCTTCCGCTTCTCGATCTGGCACCTGGCGCTGCTGTTCGCCGCGCTGCTGCTCGACCATTACGTCGACCCATGGCTCACGTCGCTCGTCAGTTGATCGTCCTGTCGCTCGCGCTGGCGGCGTTGGCCGCGGTCGGCTGCAGCCGCGACGCCGACGCGCCGGCGTTCACCGCGATCGACATCACCGGCGCCGACTACGCGCGCGGCTTCGACCTGCCCGACGCCGACGGTCGGCGGCGCACGCTGGCCGAGTTCGCCGGCAAGGTCGTCGTCGTCTTCTTCGGCTTCACGAACTGTCCCGACGTGTGCCCGACGACGCTGGCCGAACTGGCCGAAGTGCGCCGGCGACTCGGCGCCGACGGCGCGCGCGTGCAGCCGGTGTTCGTCACCGTCGACCCGGCGCGCGACACGCCCGAGCTGCTGAAGGCCTACGCCGCAAACTTCGGCGCCGATGTCGTCGCGCTGCGCGGCAGCGACGACGAGATCAAGGCCACGGCGCAGCACTTCCGCGTGTTCTACGCGCAGGTGCCGAATGCCGAGACCGGGCGCTACACGGTCGACCACACCGCCGGCAGCTACGTCTTCGACCCGCAGGGGCGGGTTCGGCTGTTCACGCGCCACGGCACCGGCGCCGACGCGCTGCAGCGCGACCTGAAGCTGTTGCTCGACGGGCGCTGAAGCCCGCGCAGCTCAGGCCGCGGCCAGCGCTTGGCGCATCTTCTTCAGCGCTGCGACCTCGATCTGGCGGATGCGCTCGGCGCTGACGCCATAGTCGGCGGCCAGCTGGTGCAGCGTCTTGCCGCCCGACGCGTCGTCGTTGACGTTGAGCCAGCGCTCCTCGACGATCCGCCGGCTGCGCGCGTCGAGCACGTCGAGCGCGCCGCGGATGCCGTCGCCGGCGAGCCAATCGCGCCGCCGCGCCTCGATGCGCTGCATCGGCTCGGTGCTGTCGTCGGCGAGGTAGGCGATCGGCGCGTAGCTCTCCTCGCCGTCGTCGACCTGCGGCTCGAGCGCGACGTCGCCGCCGGTCAGCCGCGTTTCCATCTCGACGACTTCCTCGGGCTTGACGTTGAGCTCGCGCGCGACCGTCTCCACTTCGTCGGGGGTCAGCGTGTTGCGGTGCGTCTGACCGTCGACCGCATCGTCGCGGAAGCCCTGCTTCATCGACCGCAGGTTGAAGAACAGCTTGCGCTGCGCCTTGGTCGTCGCGACCTTGACCATGCGCCAGTTCTTCAGGATGTACTCGTGGATCTCGGCGCGGATCCAGTGCAGCGCATAGCTGACCAGGCGCACGCCCTGCTCGGGGTCGAAGCGGCGCACCGCCTTCATCAGCCCGACGTTGCCTTCCTGGATGAGGTCGCCCTGCGGCAGGCCGTATCCGAGGTACTGGCGCGACACCGACACCACGAGCCGCAGGTGCGACAGCACGAGGCGGCCGGCAGCCTGCAGGTCGCCGCGGTCGCGCAGCGCCCGCGCGAGGTCGCGCTCCTCGTCCGCGGTGAGCAGCGGCAGCCGCTGCACCGCGGACACGTAAGCGTCGAGGTTGCCGAGCGACGGCACCAGGCTCCACGGGTCGCGGAGCGTCAGCGCGGCGGCGGAGGCATTCGTCATGCGGCTACAGACCTCGGTCGGGGGCGTGAGTTCCGGAAATGTTAGCAGTCCTGGGCGGCGAGTGCTAAACCCGGCGCACCCCGGCGCCTTCGGCAAGAGGGTGGCCTGACGCTCGGCGGGTTCCCGGCGGCGGTCGGGATCCACGCGGCGTGGTTGCGTCGCCGGCCCGCCCGACTCCCTCGCGACGACGCTGCGGTGGAAGGGCCTCCGGCAGCCTACTTCGCGCTGAACAGGAAGTTCATCACGTCGCCGTCGCGGACGACGTAGTCCTTGCCTTCGGCGCGCATCCGGCCGGCGTCCTTCGCGCCCTGCTCGCCGCCGAACGCGACGTAGTCGTCGAATGCGATCGTCTGCGCGCGGATGAAGCCGCGCTCGAAGTCGGTGTGGATCACGCCGGCGGCCTGCGGCGCGGTGACGCCGACGCGCACCGTCCAAGCGCGCACCTCCTTGTCGCCGGCGGTGAAATAGGTCTGCAGCCCGAGGAGTTCGAACGCGGCGCGGATCAGCCGGTTCAGCCCCGGCTCGTCCTGCCCCATCTCGGCGAGGAACAGCGCCCGGTCGTCGTCGTCCATGCCGGCGAGCTCGGCCTCAGTCTTGGCGCAGATCGCGACCACCGGCGCGCCCTGGCGCGCGGCGAACTCGCGCAGCCGGTCGAGGTGCGGGTTGGCGGTGAAGCCGTCCTCGGCGACGTTGCCGACGAACATCGCCGGCTTGGCGGTGATCAGCCCGTACGACTGGATCAGCCCCTGCTCGTCGCGCGACAGCCCGACGCCGCGCACCGGCTGCGCCTGGTCGAGCGCGGCGCGGCAGCGCTCGAGCACCTTGACCAGCGCCGCGGCGTCCTTGTCGTTGCCCGATTTCGCCGCCTTGACGTGGCGCTGCAGGCTGCGCTCGACGGTCGCCAGGTCGGCCAGGCACAGCTCGGTCTGGATGACCTCGGCGTCCGACACCGGATCGACCGCGCCGGCGACGTGGACGACGTTGGCGTCGTCGAAGCAGCGCACGACGTTGACGATGGCGTCGGTCTCGCGGATGTGGCTCAGGAACTGGTTGCCAAGACCTTCGCCCTGGCTCGCGCCGGCGACCAGCCCGGCAATGTCGACGAACTCGACGATCGCCGGCACGACGCGCTCGGGCCGGGCGATCGCCGCCAGCCGCGCCAGCCGCGAGTCGGGCAGCTCGACGACGCCCACGTTGGGCTCAATCGTGCAGAACGGGTAGTTCTCGGCGGCGATGCCGGCCTGCGTCAGCGCGTTGAACAGGGTCGACTTGCCGACGTTGGGCAGGCCGACGATGCCGCATTTCAGGCTCATGG
>CBDUBX010000282.1:0-3692 GCA_965365495.1 uncultured Burkholderiales bacterium | reverse complement strand
CGCCAGCAGCACCAGCGCGCCGGCCAGGCGCTGCCGCGCGCGCGTTCGCGCCGCCTGCACCGCTGGGTCGGCGTCGTCGGCGGGCGGCGGCGGCGCAGTCGGCGGCGGGCTCGTGGATCGCGAGAAGGGCAGGCGCATCGGCGACGAACGGGTGCGGAGTGGGCGCCGGCGACACCGTCGCCGATCAGCGCCGGGTCGGCGTCGACGCGTGATCGCGCGCGGGCTGCGGTACCAACCGCGGCACGCCGTGTCGCAGCACGCCGCCGACGGTGTGAAACGAGCCGAAGACGACGATTCTATCGGTGGCGTCGGCGGCAGCCGCCGCCGCGGCGAGCGCGTCGGCCGGGCTCGCGTGGACGTGCACGGCGGGCGCGCCGCCGCGTCGGCGCGCGGTCGCGACTGCGACCACCGCCGCGAGGTCGCGCGCCGACGCCGCGCGCGCCGGCGGCAGGTCGCAGCAGTGCCAGACGTCGACGACGTCGGCGAGCGCGGCGACGATCGCCGCCAGGTCCTTGTCGGCCATCGCGCCGAACACCGCCTGCGTGCGCGGGTGGTAGCCCATCGCATCCAGGTTGACTGCGAGCACCGCCGCGGCCTGTGCGTTGTGCGCGACGTCGAGCACCAGCGCCGGCTGGCCCGGCACGACCTGGAAGCGCCCCGGCAGTTCGACGCGCGCCAGCCCGACGCGCACCGCCTGCGCGTCGATCGGCAGCCGCTCGTGCAGCGCGATCAGCGCGGCGATCGCCGCCGACGCGTTCAGCAGCTGGTTGGCGCCGCGCAGCGCCGGCCAGCCGAGGCCGTGGTAGGCGCGGCCGCGGCCGCGCCAGCGCCATTGCTGGCGGTCGCCGGCGAACGCGAAGTCGCGCCCGTGCCGCCACAGGTCGGCGCCGATCGCCTGCGCGTGCGCGACGACCGACGCCGGCGGCTCGGGGTCGCCGACGATCGCCGGCTTACCGGGCCGCATCACCTGCGCCTTTTCGAGGCCGATCGCTTCGCGGTCGTTGCCGAGCCACTGCTGGTGGTCGAGCGCGATGTTCGTGATCACCGCGCAGTCGGCGTCGAACGCGTTGACCGCGTCCCAGCGCCCGCCGAGGCCGACTTCGAGGATCACGAGATCGAGCGGCGTCGACGCGAGCAGCCGCGCGATTGCCAGCGTCGAGAACTCGAACTGCGTCAGTGTGATGTCGCCGCGAGCGGCCTCGACCGCGGCGAAGTGCGGCACCAGCGCGTCGGCCGCGACGGCGGCGCCGTCGATCCGGCAGCGCTCCTCGAAGTGCACGAGCTCGGGCTTCTGGTACAGCCCGACGCGGTAGCCGGCGTGGCGCGCGATGCTGTCGATCATCGCGCACGTCGACCCCTTGCCGTTGGTGCCGGCAACGACGACGAGCGGCGCGGTGAAGCGGATCGCCAGCCGCGCGGCGACCTGCGCCGTGCGTTCGAGCGACAGGTCCATCGACGCCGGGTGCAGCGCCGCGCAGTGCGCGAGCCACCCGGCCAGCGTCGACGGCGCTGCTCGCGTCATGCGCCGCGGCGGGCGCGGCCGGCCGCCGCGTCAGGCCACCGCATCCGACGACTGGCGCTGCAGCATCGCCAGCATCCGCGCGATGCGCGGCCGCAGCTGGCGCCGGTCGCAGATCATGTCGAGCGCGCCGGTGCCGAGCAGGAACTCGCTGCGCTGAAAGCCCTCGGGCAGCTTCTCGCGCACCGTGTTCTCGATGACCCGCGGCCCGGCGAAACCGATCAGCGCCTTCGGCTCGGCGACGACGACGTCGCCGACGAACGCGAAGCTCGCCGACACGCCGCCCATCGTCGGGTCGGTCAGCACGCTGACGTACGGCAGCCGGCACTTTGCGAGCCGCGTCAGCGCGGCGTTGGTCTTGGCCATCTGCAGCAGGCTCAGCAGGCCTTCCTGCATCCGCGCGCCGCCGCTGGCGGAAAAGCAGACGAACGCGGTCTTCTGCTCGATCGCCGCCTCGACGCCGCGCGCGAAGCGCTCGCCGACCACCGACCCCATCGACCCGCCCATGAACTCGAACTCGAAGCACGCCGCGACCAGCGGCACGCTCATCACCGCGCCGCCGACGACGACGAGCGCGTCGGTCTCGCCGGTGTCTTCGAGCGCCGACTTGAGCCGCTGCGGGTACTTCTTGCTGTCCTTGAAGCGCAGCGCGTCGACCGGCACCACCTCCTGGCCGA
This sequence comes from uncultured Burkholderiales bacterium, assembly GCA_965365495.1. Classification (GTDB taxonomy): domain Bacteria; phylum Pseudomonadota; class Gammaproteobacteria; order Burkholderiales; family Burkholderiaceae_C; genus Rubrivivax. The sequence goes on along the minus strand of CBDUBX010000282.1, from coordinate 1,496 downwards.
TTTCCCAGCGGCCTTCGGCGTCGAGAAAGGCGTCCAGCCGCTGGCGCGCGCCGATGCGGTGGTGGTGGTCGCACTTCGGGCAGACGTTCAGGTTGCCCTCGAGGTCGGTCTTGTAGAGCACCGTCTCGCACGCCGGGCACTTGATCCACAGCCCTTCGGGCACCGCGCGGCGCTCGGCCGGGTCGGTCGGCTGGATCTTCGGTGGCAGCAGCTTCTCGAGCCAGCTCATGCGGCGTCTCCTTTGCGCTCCGTGCGGGCGTCGAGCGCGGCGCGGATCTCGGCGACGAAGCCGCGCGCCGCGGCGGCGGCATTCTCGCGCGGCTCGTGCTCGACGACACGGATCAGCTGCGAGCCGATGACGACCGCGTCGGCGTGCTCGGCGACCGCGCACGCGGTCGCCGCGTCGCGGATGCCGAAACCGACGCCGACCGGTACGCGCACGTGCTCGCGGATGCGCGGCAGCATCGCCGCGACCGCCGCGGTGTCGAGGTGGCCGGCGCCGGTCACGCCCTTCAGCGACACGTAGTAGACGTAGCCGCCGGCGATGCGGCCGATGTCGCGCATCCGTGCGTCGGTCGACGTCGGCGCGAGCAGGAAGATCGCCTCGAGCCCGGCGTCGCGCAGCCGCGCGGCGAAGGCGGCGCACTCCTCGGGCGGGTAGTCGACGACGAGCACGCCGTCGACGCCGGCCGTCGCCGCGTCGCGGACGAACGCACCGTCGCCGTGGCGCTGGTCGTAGCGCTCGATCGGGTTGGCGTAGCCCATCAGCACCACCGGCGTGCGCGTGTCGCGGACGCGGAACTCGCGCACCATCGCCAGCACCTGCGGCAGTCCGATGCCGCGCGCCAGCGCGCGTTCGCTCGCCTGCTGGATCACCGGTCCGTCGGCCATCGGGTCGGAGAACGGCACGCCGAGCTCGACCACGTCGGCACCGCCGGCGACCAGCGCGTGCATCAGCTCGGGCGTGCCGTCGGCGTGCGGGTCGCCGGCGGTGATGTAGGGGATCAGCGCGGTGCGCCGCTGCGCGCGCAGCGCGGCGAAGGTGGCGGCGATGCGGCCGGTGCGCGGCGACGCGATCATCGCGGCGCGCCCTTCACGCGCTGCCCCTGGCAGCTCGGCCGGCAGAAGAACTCGCCGCCCGACAGGTCGGCGACGGTACCGATGTCCTTGTCGCCGCGCCCCGACAGGTTGACGAGCAGGTGCTGGTCGGCGCGCAACGTCGCCGCGGCACGCATTGTGTAAGCCACCGCGTGGCTCGATTCGAGCGCCGGGATGATCCCTTCGGTGCGGCACAAGCGGTGGAATGCCGCGAGCGCTTCGTCGTCGGTCACGGTCACGTACTCGGCGCGACCGATGTCCTTGAGCCACGCGTGCTCGGGGCCGACGCCGGGATAGTCGAGCCCGGCCGAGACCGAGTGCGTCTCGGTGATCTGGCCGTTCTCGTCCTGCAGCAGATAGGTGCGGTTGCCGTGCAGCACGCCGGGGCTGCCGGCGGT
>CBDUBX010000281.1:0-3730 GCA_965365495.1 uncultured Burkholderiales bacterium | reverse complement strand
GCGGCGCGCCGCCGGCGGAGCTCGCCACGATCGTCCGCGCCGGCGCCGCGTGGTACCCGCTGGCGCTGGCCCGCCAACTCGACGACGCGATCCTCGAGCTGCGCACCAACGAGCCCGAGGTCGGCACCTGGCTCGTCAAGAGCGAGGGCGACCTCGACGCGGTGCGCGCGGTCGACGCCACGCTGCTCGCGCACCGCGACCGCTGGCCGGTGCGCGAGACGATCGGCTGGCTGCGGCGCGCGTTCAGCCGGCTCGACGTGTCGGCGCGCAGCCTGTTCGCGCTGATCGAGCCCGGGTCGTGCTTCGCCGGGGCGCTGCTCGAGCCGGTGCTGGCGTGCGACCGCAGCTACCAGCTCGTGCTGCCCGACGAGCCGGCGAAGACCCCGCGCGTCGTCGTCACCGAGGCCAACTTCGCGCTGTACCCGATGGCCAGCGGCCAGACGCGGCTGCAGCGGCGCTACTACGACGAGGCCGCGCCGCTGGGCGCGCTGGGCGCGCGCGCCGACCAGCCGATCGACGGCGCCGAGGCCGCCGCGCTCGGCCTCGTGACGAGCGCCCCCGACGACATCGACTGGGCCGACGAGGTGCGACTGGCGATCGAGGAACGAGCGGCGATGTCGCCCGACGCGCTGACCGGCCTCGAGGCCAACCTGCGCTTCAACGGCCCCGAGAACCTCGCGACGCGGGTCTTCGGCCGGCTGAGCGCGTGGCAGAACTGGATCTTCCAGCGCCCCAACGCGGTCGGCGACCACGGGGCGCTGAAGGTCTACGGCAAAGGCGACAAGGCGGTGTTCGACTGGCACCGCGTCTGACGACGCAAGGAGCAAACGATGTCCACGATCGACTACACCGACAAGATCCCGAACAACGTCGGCCTCGCCGAAGACCGCGCGCTGCAGCGCGCGCTCGAGCAGTGGCAGCCGAGCTACCTCGACTGGTGGGCCGACATGGGGCCCGACGGCAGCCAGAACTTCGACGTCTACCTGCGCACCGCGGTCAGCGTCGACCCGCAGGGCTGGGCGCAGTTCGGCCACGTCAAGATGCCCGACTACCGCTGGGGGATCTTCCTGAACCCCGCCGAGGCCGACCGCAAGATCCACTTCGGCGACCACCTCGGCGAAGCCGCGTGGCAGGACGTTCCCGGCGAGTACCGCGCCAACCTGCGCCGCATCATCGTCACCCAGGGCGACACCGAGCCGGCCAGCGTCGAGCAGCAGCGCCACCTCGGGCTGACCGCGCCGAGCCAGTACGACCTGCGCAACCTGTTCCAGGTCAACGTCGAGGAAGGCCGTCACCTGTGGGCGATGGTCTACCTGCTGCACAAGTACTTCGGCCGCGACGGCCGCGAGGAAGGCGAGGCGCTGCTCGAGCGGCGCAGCGGCCAGCAGGACAACCCGCGCATCCTGCAGGCGTTCAACGAGAAGACGCCCGACTGGCTCGCCTTCTTCATGTTCACCTACTTCACCGACCGCGACGGCAAGTTCCAGCTGTGCGCGCTGGCCGAGAGCAGCTTCGACCCGCTGGCACGGACGACGAAGTTCATGCTGACCGAGGAAGCGCACCACATGTTCGTCGGCGAATCGGGCGTCGGCCGCGTGATCCAGCGCACCTGCGCGGCGATGAACGAGCTCAAGACCGACGACCCGGCCGCGCTGCGCGCCGCCGGCGTGATCGACCTGCCGACGATCCAGCGCTACCTGAACTTCCACTTCAGCGTGACGATCGACCTGTTCGGCGCCGACGAGTCGAGCAACGCCGCGACCTTCTACACCACCGGCCTGAAGGGCCGCTTCGAGGAAGGCAAGCGCGCCGACGACCACCGCCTGAAGGACCGCAGCTACCGCGTGCTGCACATCGACGGCGACCGCGTCGTCGAGCGCGAGGTGCCGATGCTCAACGCGCTGAACGAGGTGCTGCGCGACGACTACATCAAGGACAGCATCGGCGGCGTCGAGCGCTGGAACAAGATCATCGCCAAGGCGGGGCTGCCGTTCCGGTTGACGACGCCGCACAAGGCCTTCCACCGCAACATCGGCACGCTCGCCGGCACGCGCGTGTCGCCCGACGGCCGCGTCGTGTCGCAGGCCGACTGGGACGCCCACGTCGACGAATGGCTGCCGAGCGCGGCCGACCGCGCGTTCGTCGCGAGCCTGATGGGCCGGGTCGTCGAGCCGGGCCGGTTCGCCAACTGGATCGCACCGCCGGCGATGGGCATCAACCGGCAGCCGATCGACTTCGAGTACGTCCGCTTCGGGTGATGCCGGTGGCCGAAGCCGTCGCGATCCGGCAGCACCTGATCGACCCCGAGATCTGCATCCGCTGCAACACCTGCGAGGCGACCTGCCCGGTCGGCGCGATCACCCACGACGCGCGCAACTACGTCGTCGACGTCGACAAGTGCCAGCTGTGCATGGACTGCATCGCGCCGTGCCCGACCGGCAGCATCGACAACTGGCGCACGTTGCCGCGCGCGCTGGCGTGGTCGCTCGATGCGCAACTCGGCTGGGACGAACTGCCGCCGGAGATCGAGCCGGCGCAGTGGCCGGCGGCGCAGACCGCCGACACGCCGGCCGTCGATGCCGACGGCGGCATCTCGGCCGAGGTGTATGACTCACCGTCGGAAGTCGCCGACGTCGCCGCGGCGGCGGTCGACGGCGCAGCCGCAGGCGTCGCTGCCGGCCCGGCTGCACCGGCGACGAGCCGCTGGGGGTCGACGCTGCCGCCGTGGTCGGCGGCGCATCCATACACGAACCTCTACGGCCCGCGTGCGGCGAACGGCGCGGCGGTCACCGCCACCGTCGCCGGCAACGTCCGCGTCACCGCGGTCGGCCACGACTACGACACCCACCACATCGTGCTCGACTTCGGCACGCGGCCGTTGCCACTGCTCGAAGGTCAGTCGATCGCCGTCGTCCCGCCGGGCGTCGACGCGGCCACCGGCCGCGCCCACCACCCGCGGCAGTACAGCATCGCCAGCCCGCGCAACGGCGAGCGGCCCGGCTACAACAACGCGTCGCTGACCGTCAAGCGCGTGCTCGAGGACCACGCCGGCCGGCCGGTGCGCGGCGTCGCGAGCAACTATCTGTGCGACCTGCGCGTCGGCGACCGCGTCGACGTGATCGGCCCGTTCGGCACGAGTTTTCTGATGCCCAACCACGCCGGCAGCCGCATCGTGATGATCTGCACCGGCACCGGCAGCGCGCCGATGCGCGCGATGACCGAGTGGCGCCGCCGGCTGCGCCGGTCGGGCGACCCGGTCGGCACCGCCGGCGGTCGGCTGCTGCTGTTCTTCGGCGCGCGCACCGCGGCCGAACTGCCGTACTTCGGCCCGCTGCAGAACCTGCCGGCCGACTTCATCGACATCGAGTTCGCGTATTCGCGCGAACCCGGACGGCCCAAGCGCTACGTGCAGGACCGCCTGCGCGAACGCGCCGCCGACGTCGCACCGCTGCTCGGCGACGCCGACGCGTACTTCTACGTCTGCGGCTTGAGGGCGATGGAAGAAGGCGTCGTGGCCGCGCTGCGCGACATCGCGACCGGCGCCGGACTCGACTGGGACACGACCGCCGCCGCGCTGAAGCGCGACGGCCGGCTGCATCTGGAGACCTACTGACGCCTTACTGCGCCGTCCACCCGCCGTCGACCGCCCACGCGACACCGCGAACGTTGTCGGCGGCCGGCGAGCACAGGAACAGCGTCAGCTCGCCGAGCTGCTCGGGCGTCGTGAACT